>CAZFCL010000007.1:0-20927 GCA_964517705.1 uncultured Zetaproteobacteria bacterium
GTAAGAGGCTATCCTGAACCCCCACCACCAACTCATCACCCACGCGCGCCTCCACCGAGTTTTTCACACGAAGGTCAATGAGTCGCTCGCGCCAGGATCCAAATGTAGAACAGGAGGTTTTACCTACACAACTACCGCATGCGGATGCACGCTGGCCACGCACAACTGCATACTCCCCATCAATCTCTACCACTGTTACTAGCTGTTCCAACTCTGTCTCTATCTCCTGTTTCGATACTCTGTGCTATCTGTCAGGCATGGCAAGAATCAATCCACTGGGTAGGGTTGGCTAATGATGCAAAGCCCTGAAAATCGTCTTGAGACAGATTACCTGGTTATTGGTAGTGGCGCTGCCGGGCTATTGACCGCATACCGGCTGGCCGAGCACGGCAAAGTGCTTCTGGTTAACAAAGGAAGTTTTGAAGAATCAAACACATGGTGCGCACAAGGCGGCATAGCGGGTGTGGTCTCCAACAGCGACTCTATTGAATCACACGTACAGGATACGCTTAAGGCTGGCTCCGGTCTTTGCCACCCCGATGTGGTACAGGCGATTGTTAAGCGCGGGCGTGAAATCATTGACGAGTTGATCTCGATCGGCACCCGCTTTGATCGCAAGGGTGATGGCTTACACCTGACCCGTGAGGGCGGGCATAGCCACCGCCGCGTCGCACATGTACAGGACGCAACAGGCCGTGCCATTGGTGAAGCGCTGCTCGCAAAAGCATCATCACACCCCAATGTCTGCAGGCTTGAAGGGCATACCACGATTGACCTTATTACGACCAAGCGCATCAGTCACAGCAGCGAGAACCGCTGTCTGGGAGCCTATATTCTGACACCAGAGGAAGAGGTACTAACCGTCGAAGCGAAGCACACCATCCTCGCAACTGGTGGTGCTGGAAAGGTATACCTCTACACATCCAATACACATGCTTCGACTGGCGATGGAGTCGCCATGGCCTGGCGCGCCGGATGTCCGGTGATGAATCTTGAATTTATCCAGTTCCACCCCACCTGCCTGTTTCACCGCCAAGGGTCGAATATGCTGCTCTCCGAAGCGCTGCGTGGTGAAGGCGCACACCTTGTTGATGCCCACGGCAGACGCTTCATGTTTGACTATGATAAACGCGGGGAGCTTGCGCCGCGTGATGTCGTTGCCCGAGCCATCGACTATGAAATCAAGAAACAGGGTGTGGACTGCATGTATCTTGATGCGCGCCCAATCGGAAAAGAGCAGCTTCTCGACCATTTTCCGAACACACATGAGCGGCTGCTACCACTGGGGCTTGATATTACACAGCAATCAATTCCGATTGTTCCTGCTGCACACTATATCTGCGGCGGCATCAAGGCTGAGATCAATGGACGCACCGAAGTCGATGCGCTCTATGCGATTGGCGAAACAGCATGCACAGGCATGCACGGTGCCAACCGCCTGGCCAGCAACTCACTGCTCGAATGCCTGGTCATGGCGGAGTACTGCGCCAGCGATGTTATCAAATCAGATGTTCCGCCCGCCCCGCCTGTGCCCAAGTGGGATGATTCCGGCATCGAGCCGGAAACTGAGCGCATCCAAATCAAGCAGAACTGGGATGAGATACGCGCCACCATGTCGCACTATGTTGGTATTGCCCGCTCGGATGAGCGGCTTCGACGTGCCAAGCGGCGGCTACATGTAATACGTGAGGAGATTTCCAGTTACTACTGGAAGCACCCTGTCAGCCAGGATCTGCTGGAATTACGTAATCTCGAACTCATGGCTGAGCTAATTATTACCAGTGCTCAGAAGCGGCTTGAATCACGCGGACTGCACTACTCAAGCGACCATCCCGATACCGATACCGCCGCAAAGGATACAGTTCTTTGGCCGAACATGACCTGAGAAAAACATGCCTGTTAGCGCAAATCTCAGGCCAGATGCAGGGGGTAGGCTTTCGCTATTACACGCAGCGTGAAGCAGCTCGCCTTGGTATCGATGGCTGGGTAAGAAACATGCCTGATGGCAGCGTAGAGGCATGCATTGTTGGCATGGAGCCACAGCTCACCACCATGAAACAATGGCTGCAACATGGCCCGCTCCATGCCAGTGTTGAGCATATTGAGTTTTCATCGGTGTCGGTGCCGCAAGGCAGTGTGAGTTCTCAATTCGATATTAGGTAGATTGGGAAAACGAGATGCAATTCAGCGCCAAAGAGAATTTTGACCACAAGCAAGAAGCCACGACTGGCATTCTGCTCACCAACCTTGGTACGCCCGATGCGCCAACCAAAACAGCACTGCGCACCTATCTTAAGGAGTTTCTCTGGGATCACCGTGTGGTCGAACAGCCGCGCTGGCGCTGGTGGCTGATTCTCAACGGTATCATCCTCAATACCCGCCCGGCAAAATCAGCAGCACTGTATAAAAAGATATGGACAGATGAAGGGTCACCACTGCTTACCACCAGCCATACCCAGCGAGATGAACTACAGCGTGCACTGCAAGAGCAGTTCGGTGAATTACTGCATGTAGAGCTGGCAATGCGCTACGGCAAGCCATCCATCACCTCAGGGCTTGAAGCCTTGAGGCAGAAAAACTGTAGCCATATTATCGTACTGCCCCTCTATCCGCAGTACTCTGCCACAACCACCGGCTCCACTTTCGATGCTGTTACCAGCACACTGAAATCATGGCGCCGCATACCGCAACTCTCTTTCATCGATAGCTATCATGATCACCCCGGCTATATCGAAGCACTGGCGGAGAGCATCCGCCGCCACTGGCAGCAGCATGGCCAATCCGAACGACTGTTGATGTCATATCATGGTATTCCCGAATCCTACTTCAAAAACGGCGACCCCTACCCCTGCCATTGCCGCAAAACCACACGCCTGGTACGAGAGGCACTTGGGCTGGATGAAGCAGCCCTACAACTCTCTTTTCAGTCGCGTTTTGGCAAGGAGCCGTGGGTTCAGCCCTATACGGATGAGATGCTAAAAAGATGGGGTGAGGAAGGCATTGAATCGGTGGATGTCATCTGCCCTGGTTTTGCCACCGACTGCCTTGAAACACTGGAAGAGATCGCCATAGAAAATCGAAATACCTTTCTCGAAGCAGGCGGCAAAACATATCATTACATCCCGGCACTCAACGAGAGTGATGCACATATCCGCGCGCTTACTGAGATCATCCGCCCTCGGCTGCAGTAGGTGCCGCCATATATCAGCCACTCCCCTTATCTAGCCGTGGCGCTAGAGTGGCGGCGCATCGTCGCAAACAAATACCAGGAGGGTCATGAATGACGCCAGTAGTGATGGCCATTATGGTACTTAGCCTCTACATGATTTTTTTTCGTTTCTATGCCAAAGGTGTACTTGGAAGAAGAATCTTTGAGCTAGACCATCAAGCCGAAACACCCGCACATGAGCTGCGTGATGAAGTCGATTATGTTCCGACCAACAAATATATTCTGTTTGGCCACCACTACGCCTCTATTGCCGGGCTGGCGCCGATGCTCGGGCCTGCCATTGCTGTCATCTGGGGCTGGGTGCCTGCACTATGCTGGGTGGTATTCGGCACGCTTCTGGTGGGTGCTGTGCATGATCTCTCCGCACTGGTGCTCTCAGTACGCCACAAGGGAAAGAGCGTCGGCACCATCGCAAGTGATGTTATTAACCCAAGAACACGGCTGCTGTTCCTACTGGTCATCTTCTTCCTTGTCGCCCTTGCCATGGGCGTTTTCGTACTGGTCATTTCAGGGCTATTCGCTGCCCCTGATGCCGCCAATATCCCAAGCACATCACATCCGGAAGCGGTGTTCCCCACCTACTCACTGATGCTGATAGCTATGATTATTGGGTTTCTTGTCTATAAAAAGAATCTGCCCTTGTGGCCCATGATCGGCCTTGGATTTATATTGATGCTAATCGCAACATATATCGGGCTGGATGTTCCGGTGACTGGATTTGAGGCCAGTGACTGGACGTGGACGCTTTTGATTTACGCATTTGTTGCCAGTGTATTGCCGGTATGGCTGCTGCTACAGCCTCGCGACTTCCTCAATTCACTCCTGCTTTATCTTGCCCTTTTCTCAATGCTGGCTGGGTTTTTCATTCTCTCACCTGATTGGGCAGCACCCGCCATCAACCCAAACCCGGTTGGTGCTCCACCGCTGCTCCCCTTCCTCTTTATTGTCATTGCATGTGGCGCGGTCTCCGGGTTCCATGGGCTGGTGGCATCTGGCACCACATCAAAACAGTTAAGCCGTGAATCCGATGCGCCATTTATCGGTTACGTGGGCATGATCGGCGAATCACTCCTGGCACTGCTTGCTGTTCTCGCCACAACAGCAGGCGCTTTTAGTTCGCGTGCTGACTGGGAATCCTTTTACGGCTCATGGGACAAGGCTGTTGGCCTGCACCAAAAGCTGGGCGTATTCATTCAGGGCAATGCCAACTTTATCCATCAACTGGGTGTGCCGATTGATTATGCTGCAGCCTTTATCTCGGTTGTGGTAGTTGGCTTTGCCATGACAAGTGTGGATACGGGTGCGCGTCTGTTGCGCTTTAACCTTGAGGAGATCGGTCAAACCATCGGGGTTAAAATGCTTGGCAATCGTTATATTGCGACATTCTTGGCTGTGTCTGCCATCGGATTCTTCGCGTTTTTCAAGGTGGAGGGGAAACCCGCCGGGCTCTTTTTATGGACACTGTTCGGCACAACCAATCAGATACTTGCCGGCCTGACACTGCTGACTGTTACCATCTATCTCTACCGTAAAAAGAAGCCGATCCTCTACACCTTGTTGCCAATGCTGTTGGTGCTTGCTGCTACCATCTCCGGCATGATCATGGGTATTTCTGCGGCTATTGATAAGGCGCAGTGGACAGTTGCCGCCGTTGGTGCCTCTATCTTTCTACTTGCTGTATGGGTGCTCATTGAAGCGCTTCTGGTAGTCAAAGCTGTGCGGAAAAAGAGAGAAGTCATCCCCATATCTTCTTAAATTAGACGGGTGCAAAAGGCACTCCCCACAGCTATGCTAGCGGGATGCATTTTGTTCCATTTGCGCACCTTCACAACCACTCCGATTTCTCCCTGCTCGGCGCCACCACCCGGGTGGACGACCTTCTGAAGCAGGCAGCAGAGTTAAAGCAGCCAGCTGTTGCCTTGACTGACTATGGCAATCTCTTTGGAGCAATCGAGTTCTACTCCAAAGCGATGAAGATGGGCATCAAACCAGTTCTCGGGTGTGAGGTATTTCTCTGCCCCGATCATACCCAGCGAGTGTCCGAAGGGCCCCGTGGCCCACGTTTTCCGCAACTTGTATTGTTGGCGCGCAACAACACCGGCTGGAAGAATCTGCTGAAGTTGATCTCTATCTCCTATATCGAGGGCTTCTACTAGAAGCCTCGTGTTGATAAAAAGCTTATTGCCCAGCACTGCGATGGGCTTATTGCCCTCTCCTCCGGCTGGAACGGGGAGGTGGAGCAGCTCCTGCAAAAAGGTGACCGCAGTGGTGCAAAAGAGATGGCACGCACCTATAAGGATATATTTCATGAGCACTGCTTCTTTCTGGAAATTCAGCGGCATGGCACTGCAGGTCAGGAAGATATAAATCGGCAGCTCATTGAAGTTGCACATGAGCTGGATATCCCTCTGGTGGCCAGCAACAACTCGCACTTTCTCAAGCGCGATGATTTCAATGCCTTTGAAGCAATGTTGGCACTACAACAAAACCGAACCATTCATGATGATGTCACCGGCCTGTTTACACCTGAGCACTACCTGAAGTCATGCGAAGAGATGGAGGCGCTCTTCGAGGATATTCCCGAGGCCATTGAGAACAGCATGCACATTGCCAATCGTTGCAATGTCGACCTGCGCTTCGGCAACTACCAGCTACCCGACTTTCAACCGCCAGAAGGCATGGATCTCAACAGCTATATGCGCGAGCAGGCAAAAGAGGGCATGGAAGAGCACTGGCCTATGATTGTCGCCGGTTCGCCCGACGCCAATCGCAATGAGTATGATCAACGATTGCAGTTCGAACTCGATATTATCGAAAAAATGAATTTCCCGGGCTACTTCCTGATCGTATCGGATTTCATCAAGTGGGCAAAACATCACAGTATTCCCGTTGGTCCCGGGCGCGGTTCGGGTGCTGGCTCGCTGGTGGCCTACTGTCTGGAGATCACCGACCTTGATCCGATCAAGTATGGCCTGCTATTTGAGCGCTTCCTAAACCCTGAACGTATCTCCATGCCCGATTTTGATATCGATTTCTGCATGAATCGCCGCGAAGAGGTGATTCGCTATGTCACCGAAAAGTATGGTGAATCAAAAGTGGCGCAGATTATCACCTACGGCTCCATGAAGGCGAAAGCGGTGGTGCGCGATGTTGGGCGTGTACTTGGCATGGATCTGGCCAAAGTAAATCTGATTGCCAAGCTGATTCCGAACGACCTGAAGATGACACTGGAGAAGGCGCTTATTGAGGAGCCAAAACTGGCTAAAATGGTTGACGAAGATAGTGAGGTGGAGCACCTGTTTGAACTGGCCAGACGACTTGAAGGGTGTCATCGCAATGCGGGTAAACATGCCGCCGGCGTTATTATTGGGGGTGTGGATCTTGATGAAACTGCACCGCTTTTCAAAGTGGCAGGCGAAGAGGGAAAAGTTGTTCAATGGGATATGGGCAACAGCGAAAAGGTAGGGTTGATCAAGTTCGATTTTCTCGGCCTTAAAACTCTGACGGTGATCGATATCGCCTGTAAATTGATTAAACAGTACGACTCAAGTCCGGAAGCTCAAAGCTTCGATATCAACACGATCCCAATGGACGACTCGGCCACCTTCCAGCTGATGCAGCGCGGGCAGACGGGCGCAGTATTTCAGGTGGAGTCCTCTGGCATGCGTGATCTTCTCACGCGCCTGAAACCTGACTGTTTCGAAGATGTGATCGCACTGGTTGCACTCTACCGACCCGGACCACTCGAATCGGGCATGGTGGACACCTATATTGAGTGCAAACATAAGCGCCAGGAGATTGTCTATCCGGTTCCGCAACTAGAGGATATTCTGCAAGAGACCAACGGCGTGATTCTCTATCAGGAGCAGGTGATGCAGATCGCCCAGACACTGGCCGGCTATACTCTCGGACAAGCAGACATGCTCCGCCGGGCCATGGGTAAGAAGAAGCCTGAAGAGATGGCAAAGCAGCGGAAAATCTTCATGGAGGGTGCCAAAAAGCAGAAGGTTCCCCTTGATAAAGCGGAACAGATATTTGACCTGATGGAAAAGTTTGCAGGCTATGGCTTCAACAAGTCACACTCTGCTGCCTATGCATTGATATCTTACCAAACCGCCTACCTGAAAACGCACTTCCCGCAGGCATTCATGGCTGCCACGCTATCCTGTGATATGGGTAACACCGATAAAATTTCGGTGTTGGTAACCGACTGCCGCAACATGGATATTGAAGTATTGCCGCCACATATCAACGAATCGGACTGGGAGTTCCGCCCTGAAGAGGAGGCCATTCGTTATGGGCTTGGCGCCATTAAGGGGGTGGGTGAAGCAGCCATTCGTGAAGTGGTTGCCGAACGTCAGGAAAATGGCCCATTTGAAAGTTTTGAGACACTGATGATGCGGGTTCCAGGGCGCACGTTGAACAAGCGCATGCTTGAAGCGCTGATTAAGGCAGGTGTACTGGATGATATGATCCACAACAGACCCTCCGCACTGGAAGGGCTACCCGAAGTGCTTGAGCAATTTGCCCGCAAACGTAAAGAGTTCGCATCCAATCAGTCAGCTCTGTTTGAGGTGACTGAGCCACAGATCGGAGATGGTGACTTTCCGCTGCTAAAATCCTGGAGTCATGGAGAGCAGCTACAAGCCGAACGCGAAGTGCTTGGCTTCTATTTGACTGGTCACCCACTGGAGGCCTACCTCAATCGCTTTCACGGCTTGGGGAACTACAATCTTGCTGAACTGGCGGCGTGCGAACATGAGAGCCAAGTTGTTATTCCAGTCGGTATTTCAAGCCTCCGCCCATACAATGGTCGCAATGGCACCATGGCCTTTGTGCAAGTTGAAGACCTGCATGGACAGAGCGAAATGGTGGTATTTTCCAAGCTCTACGGTGAAGCGGCTGAACTCCTGGCATCAGACAAGCCTCTGCTGATCGCCGCCAAAGTTGATACCTCAAAAGATGATCCAACACTGATCGCTGAAGCGATCACCGCACTTGATGATATTTTGCCGGAACTGGTGCATGAGATACAGATTAGCGCTGCCAGTATCGCTTGGGATGAAGTGACTCTCGCACGCCTGAAGTCGATGGCTACTGGCGGCACCGCAAAGCTCGCATTCCATGTCCGGCTTCCAGACGCTAGTCTTGCGCAACTGATGACTGGTCCGTGTATCAACTGGAGCGATGATGTATCCAAACAGCTGGATGCCCGCTTCGGAATAGATTCGATCCGTGTTCGCTGCAAACTGTGGCAGCCGCCACGCAGCCGACAGATGCGCCGCGGATAGGAGAGAGGTTTTATGGCACAGAGCTATCTTGAATTTGAACGTCCCATTGCTGAATTGGCCTCAAAGATCGAAGAGCTATCAGGTATGGGGAAAGGGTCTGGTGTTAATATTGCCGAAGAGGTTGAGCGCCTAAATGGTAAGAAGGAGAGGCTGGTGGAGCAGGTCTATAGCAAGGCGACTCGCGCGCAAATTTGTCAGCTTTCACGCCACCCGGATCGCCCCTACATTCTCGATTATATCCCTTTGATGTTCGATGACTTTCAGGAGCTGCACGGTGATCGCGCATTTTCTGACGATGGCGCCATTGTTGGTGGGTTAGCAAATTTCCGTGGCAGAACTGTGATGGTGGTTGGCCATCAGAAAGGCCGTGATACCAAAGAGAAGTTGAAACGAAATTTCGGTATGCCAAGGCCGGAGGGCTACCGCAAAGCACTGCGCCTATTCAAGCTTGCCGAACGTTTTGAGATTCCAATCCTCACCTTCATCGATACTGCTGGAGCATGGCCCGGCATTGATGCAGAGGAGCGCGGGCAAAGCGAGGCGATTGCTCGCAATCTTCAGGAGCTTGCAGCACTGAAAACACCGGTCATCTGTACTGTAATTGGCGAAGGTGGGTCGGGCGGTGCGCTGGCCATTGGTGTTGGAGATCGCATGTATATGCAGCAGTTTTCCACATATTCAGTGATTTCACCTGAAGGGTGTGCTGCCATTCTCTGGCGTGATCGGGCCCATGCTGATGAAGCAGCCGAAGCACTGAAGCCAACTGCAATCGATCTGAAAGAGCTTGGTTTGATCGATGCAATTATTCCTGAGCCAAGAGAAGGGGCGCATCGCAATATCGAAAAAGCTGCGGAATTGATGGGGACTGTTCTTGAGAAGGCGATTGATACACTGGTGAACACACCAGTTGATGAACTGCTGGCAGCGCGCACGAAACGACTGCGTAACATCGGAACCTTTAGTAGCTAAAGCCCCGACTTATAACGCTACCTATCACTTGCTTCAGACATAAAAAAAACACCCCGCCGAGGCGAGGTGTTTGAATTCAGCAAAACTAAAAAGCGGTGTTTTTACTGAGGATAAACGTTGCGAGCCTGTGGGCCCTTCTGTCCATCTTCAACTTCATATTCTACTTTCTGGCCTTCTGCCAAAGACTTGAAGCCGTCACCCTGAATTGCAGAGAAGTGAACGAATACATCATCACCACCATCATCCTGCGCGATAAAGCCGAAGCCTTTAGAATCATTAAACCATTTAACTGTTCCTGTTGCCATTTTAAATTGTACCTCAATTATCTATAAATTATACATACATGTTTCATATGTGATTTTTGCTTAAGATAAATTAGGAAAAACTTCCGAATCGGCCTAGAAAAACCACCACAATCATGTTCTGCGGGGCGCACTGTATGCCTCTATGCAACAATAAGCCAGTAAAAAAGCACCTCTGTATTCAGCACCTCAACAGCTGATCATAGTTTTTTACAACTCAAAACGTCACTGAATATCGCGATCTGGAATAATCAGCATTTCAACACGCCGATTAAGCTGACGCCCCGCTTCGGTATCATTGGTCGCCCTTGGCTGAAACTCACCACGCCCTTCAGCAACCATTCTTCCTGAATCCACGCCACGATCAGCAAGGTACCACACCACCGCATTGGCACGCTGTTCGGAGAGGCTCTGGTTGTAGCCTGTGGAGCCCCGGCTATCAGTATGGCCGGTGATTCTGGTGGTAGTTCGCGGGTAACGATTTAGAATATCTGCCACCTTGTTAAGGGTGCCGTGAAATGCTGGGTTCAACACCGACGAATCAAAACCAAATGACACTTCAGAATTCATAGTAATCTTCAGATTCTCATTTTTGAGCCTTTCGATTTCGATCTCACTGGTACGGCGCTCCTCTTCCAGAACACGTCTGAACTCGGCCTCCTGCCTATCCATATAAGCACCAACGCCTGCCCCGAGAGCACCGCCTGCTGCTGCGCCGAGAAGTGCGCCGCGCAGTGCGCCCCCGGAACGATCCTGCTGATGCCCGATCACAGCGCCTGCAATCGCTCCAATTGTCGCCCCGATGGCTGCCTTCTCTTTCGTCTGTCGATTTGGATCATCAGGCGTTGTCACACAACCTGCAAGTGCAACTCCCGCCGCAACTGTCAGTAGTAGAATACGCTTCATCTGCTCCTCCGTAGTTCTTTCAAAGGATAGTATAGATGGATTCTCAGACTACTACCAAGTGTAATTTACACAGCAGCTTGCCAGCGATACCAATTTATTCAGACTTCCAGTATGGATGAATCTTCTCTCAGACTTATCATATTCCTAGTTATATTTGGCTGTATGGCTCTGGCAGAAGCGCTCACCCCCAAGCGTCAACCACGTTTCGCATATCGCCGTTGGCCAGCCAACCTTACCATTGTTCTCCTCAACAGCCTGGCTATACGCCTTCTTTTCCCAGCTGGCGCCATCGGTGCGGCGATCTGGGCGGATGTGAATGATATTGGGCTATTCAACCTAATTGATCTACCTGAAAGCGTGGTGATTGTGATCACAGTCATTCTGCTCGATCTGATTATCTACTGGCAACATGTGCTCTTTCACGCCGTACCAATGCTGTGGCGGCTGCATGCTGTCCACCACGCTGACCGTGATATCGATGTCACAACCGGCCTGCGATTCCACCCCGTGGAGATCATTCTCTCTATGCTGGTAAAGCTCTCATTTGTGGTTGCGCTAGGAGTTCCTGCCACTGCTGTGCTGATATTTGAAATCATCCTAAATGGCATGGCGATGTTCAATCATGCCAACATTCACCTGCCGAAAAAAATAGATGCGGCACTGCGTCTGCTGTTCATCACACCCGATGTTCATCGCGTGCACCACTCAGTGAACGTAAGGGAGACCAACAGCAACTTCGGCTTCAATCTCAGCATCTGGGATCGTATTTTTGGCACATGGCGCGAGCAGCCAGAGCTTGGCCATCAAAAAATGACTATCGGCCTTGTCGAGCTTCAGCATGCCCCAACCCATGCTCTGACCTTTATGCTGAGCTTGCCGTTTCGGGGCAAGTTGGGCCAGTATCCGAATTCTGATCGGGAATAGGGGAAAGCTGTGTGTGATGAGAAGGTCAATCGCTGTGAATGCATCAACAAAAAGTTCGAGCAGCTACAGCAGTTTGAGAATCTTGAGGCTGCGCAGAGAGCGAGCAGATGTGGAGTTGAGTGTGAAGGGTGCCTTCCCTATCTAAAGCTGATGTTTGCTACCGGTGAAACTTCTTTTGACATCGACGACTCTCGTCTGGCGCAATACGAGTAACCCATGGAATCACGTAAAGGTATGAGTTTTCTTATTTCAGTAGCGGCTTTTGTTATCATCATTGCCGGCATGCAAGCTGCCGCACCTATACTGGTACCATTTCTGCTCGCAGCCTTTGTAGCCATCATCTGCCTTCCTCCACTGAGATGGTTCATGGCCAAAGGTATCTCACCGGCCATTTCCATACTGATTCTCACCCTCTCAATTGTTTTTCTAGGCATGTTGACTGGCATGTTTGTCGGTGCCTCAGTCGCCGACTTCACCAACAACCTCTCGCTCTATCAAGCCCGCCTGAGCCAACAGACCGGTGAACTTATTACATGGCTTTCCGGGCTTGGTATCAATTTAGATACGCAACTTCTGCGCGAGCACCTTAACCCATCTACCGCCATGGGCATGGCCGGCAATCTGCTCGCCGGGCTTGGCAATGCGCTGACCAACACCTTCATGATTGTGCTCACAGTTATCTTTCTTCTTATTGAGGCCACGGCATTACCACACAAGTGGTCAGCGATGGGCAACCATGCCCCTTCAACCAAAAACTTTGAGAAGTTTACCGACACCGTCAGCTCTTACTTTGCAATTAAAACATGGATCAGCCTTGCCACAGGCGCATTGATCACTATCTGGTTGATGATACTCGGCATCGATTATGCGCTGCTGTGGGGGCTGATCGCGTTCCTGTTCAACTTCGTCCCCAACATCGGCTCGATTATCGCGGCAATTCCTGCCGTACTTCTTGCCCTGGTACAGCTCGGCATCGGTGATGCTCTGCTTGCTGGGCTCGGCTTTGTCGTGGTCAATATCGTTATGGGAAATGTGGTTGAGCCGCGATTTATGGGCAAAGGCATCGGCCTATCGACACTGGTTGTGTTTCTCTCCCTGGTGTTCTGGGGCTGGGTGCTGGGGCCAGTCGGCATGCTACTCTCCGTGCCTCTGACCATGATCGTAAAACTGGCACTGGAGACACGTGAAGAGACCCGTTGGCTGGCAATCCTGATCGGGCCCGATATCGATCCAGGAGAGAAACGCCCCAGCTAGCAGGCTTTAAGCCTGCTACGCGTCACCTAGAACTGGGGTGACATAATATGGGTCTCAACTGTTCCAAACATAAGTCCGAGAAGCGCAAATATCATCGTACCAATCAGTGACAAAATCATCACTGCCGGAATAGATGCGATAGCCGCTTTCACCATAAATACGACCATCGACATAAATGGCATTTTAATATCAACAATTGTCACTTGATCACTCATTTTCCTCTCCTTTATTCACCATCAGCCCAGTGTGGCGCAGCAGTGCATCGACAGTTGGTTTGCGCCCTCTGAAAGCCACAAAAGCATCCATAATATCGCGACTGCCACCCACGGAGAGCAGCTCATGTCGCAGACGTGCGGCAGTATCGATATTCAAAATGCCCTCCTCTTCAAAGGCTGCATATACATCAGCAGAGAGCACCTCGGCCCATTTGTAAGAGTAGTAGCCTGCCGCATAACCACCGGCAAAGATATGTGAGAAACTGTTCTGGAATCTGTTAAAGGCAGGTGGAACTAACACGGCCACCTCCTCACGCACCCGATCCAGCAGCGCCTGCACCGAATCATCACCGCCCGGGATATATTGGCTATGCAGCAGCAGATCGAAGAGCGCAAACTCCACCTGACGTAACATCATCATGGCTGACTGAAAGTTTTTCGCTGCAAGCATCTTATCAAACAGCACATCCGGCATGGTGTCACCACGCTCATAATGCCGCGCAAAGAGATCCACCACCTCCCGCTCCCAGCAGTAGTTTTCCATAAATTGGCTTGGCAGCTCCACCGCATCCCACGGCACACCGCGAATACCGGAAACACTTAACTCACTCGCGTTGGTCAGCATATGGTGCAGCCCATGTCCAAACTCATGAAACAGTGTGGTGACCTCATCATGTGTCCAGAGTGCCGGGCGATCTCCCACCGGCGCATCAAAATTGCAAACAAGGTAGGCAACCGGCAGCTGAAGGGAGTCATCACTTTTGCGCCAGCGGACGATGCACTCGTCCATCCATGCGCCACCCCGCTTATGAGATCGCGCATAAGGATCAAGATAAAAAGATGCGATTTTATGGCTATTTTTATCAAAAATATCAAAGAACATGGCATTTTCGTGCCATTTATGGCTATTTTTGCACTCTTTTATCGAAATGCCATAGAGCTGCTCTACCAGCTTGAACATACCATCTATCACATGCTTTTCAGAAAAATAGGGTTTCAGCTCTTCCTGACTGATGGCATAGGTCTTCGCACGAAGCTTCTCGGAAGCATAGGCAGCATCCCACGCCTCCAGCTTTTCGATACCCAACTCACTGGCGGCAAAGTGGCAAAGCTCTGCCATCTCCTTCTCAGCTGCAGGGCGGCTCTTTGCTGCCAGTTCACGTAAAAAGTTCGCCACCTCATCAACATTTGCGGCCATCTTACTGGCCAGAGAGGTGGCGGCATGGTGCTCAAAGCCAAGCAGCGCTGCTGCCTCCTGCCGCAAGATAAGGATCTCATCAATCACTGCTGAGTTATCAAGCTCACCCGATGATGCGCGGGTAACATATGCGCGATAGATCGCCTCTCTTAGCGCACGGTTATCAGCGTACTGCATGAATGGAATATAGGAGGGAGCATCAAGCGTAATCAGCCAGCCGCCCTCTTTGTTTGATTGCTCAGCGCGTTGCGCTGCTGCTGCCAGCACAGAGCTGGGCAGGCCTGCAACATCGGCTTCATCAGTGAGGTGCAGCGTAAAGGCGCGCGTGGCATCAAGAAGGTGCTGCTCAAATGTTGTGGAGAGCTCGGATAGGCGAACCTTGATCTCTTTGAATCGAGCCTTTGCCTCACCCTCAAGCTCCGCACCGGATAGCTTGAAATCACGCAGCGCATGTTTGACAACCTGCCTGCGCTCTTCAGAGAGGCCATCAAAATCATCTCGCTCCGAGACTTTTTTGATGGCGGCATAGAGCGCTTCATTCTGCCCAAGCTCGCTCGACCACTCCGCCACTTTCGCAACACCCTGCTGATAAACCGGGCGCAGCTCATCGCTATCGCACACTGCATTGAGATGCGTAACAGGCCCCCACACACGGGAGAGGCGCTCTTCAAGCTCCTCCAATGGCTGCATCAGAGAGCTCCAATCAGGATCGGCAATTTTGGTTAGTTTGGCGACCATACTACGAGCATGATCCAGCTCTTCATCAAGAGCTGGAAGCACATGCTCAGGCTCTATTTTATCAAACAGTGGAAGTTCGGTGGTAATCCCTTGCAGGAGTGGGTTGATTGTGGATTTATTCATGGCCGGAACGATAAGTGCACCCACCGCCAAAGCAAGAGCTAGTGGATTCTTCTGCTACTCGCCTTAACGGTCTCTTACAGCCGGTAAATAATCCAATCTTTTCACCACTTTCAGGTGACAGGTCGCTTTATATGATAGGCCTTCCTCTTCATTACCTTTAGGCAGGTGTTCAGACACTCCTTCCAATATCATTTTATCTATTGAAAACATCTCGGGTGGCACCTGCCAGAAGGTAATACTGAACGGTGGGTAATATTCATTAGGATTCTGAATCTTCTCTAACATTCTTTTCGGCGACAGTGCTTTGGCAAGGTGGACACTTCCATATCTGGAATGTCGGTCTTTTGTTTCATTGTACCAGTGAACAAGATTGCCTGTATAGGCTTCTTCTTGCTGAACATGATCCTCAAAACAAGTGCCTTTCAACTTCACAAATTCAACAAATTTACTCTTACTTTCAATGGGTTCTTCTCCGCAACCAAGCAAAAGAAGTGATATTCCGATAAGTATAATTAACCTATTAAACTCCACACTGCTCTCCCTTCAGCCTCTCAACAACCAGCCATAATATTCTTTGCTGGGTCATATGCTCTGGCAATTACGATACAAACAACCCCAATTAAAAAAGAAACTCTATGAATAGAGTACTTCAGCATATTTGTTTTTTCCAACTTGGTTAATATCGAGCTAAGCGCATCTACCCCCTGTTGTAGATTCACTATCCGATCATCAATATTTTGATCGCTGTGGGTATCCAACACAAATACCGAAGATTTTCCTTCCATCTGAAGTTTTTTATACTCATATATCTCAGCCTGAAGGTCACTCTTCTGATCCAGTTTAAGCCTCTGATCTGGAAGATATTCAACCCTCCATAGCCCAAAAATGCCTGAGATTAGCAGTGCCGCCCACCCTGCTAATTCGAAAGAATCAGATACTTTAGAAAAGTTAAACTCTGCAGTTTGAATAGACACCGCTAATAGAGTAAAAACAAGTGATATCACATAAAATTCAAATTTTTCTTGCGTATTCACAGCGATTTTGCGTTCTATTTCACTCATACCTTACCCCATAACCCTTATGGTAGAGGTAGTTTTTGTGATAAGCCAGTGCCTTACGGATAAATTTCACTATTAAACCATTAATAAAAGAAGCTTGGCAGAAACTTCATGGGTAATATCCTACCAGTATATCTAGGTGCCCACTTTTTTACCGAAAGTAGGTATTTAAAATACTCAACTAGCAACAAGTGCGCAAAACAAATAAACACCCTACACTTCGCGCTGCGGAGTGGCCTGGATGGTCGCGTCAGATTTTAAATCTGCCGAGGAAAGTCCGGGCTGCATAGGGCATGACGCCGGTTAACGGCCGGTGGGGGCAACCCTGAGGAAAGTGCCACAGAAAACAGACCGCCACCTCTTCCTTTGTGAAGGGTTGGTAAGGGTGAAAAGGTGCGGTAAGAGCGCACCGCCCGATTTGGTAACAGATCGGGGCATGGTAAACCCCGTCTGCAGCAAGGCCAAATAGGAGAGCGCCAAGCGTGGCCCACGTTTGCTCTCGGGTAGGCTGCTTGAGCCTGTCGGCAACGGCAGGCCTAGATGAATGACCATCACCCCCAATGGGGGAACAGAACCCGGCTTACAGGGCCACTCCGTATTTATCTTTCTGCCAATCTCGCTATCGTTAGCAAACTATGAGTTTAAGCTTTTCGGATGCAGCCAAGGCCAAACAACTGAGGGAATATTTCGCGCAGCATGGGCGTATTTATATCGTGGTGGATGCCACTGGTGATGATGTGCAGGTGCCTGAATCACTCAAGGGTGATCCTGCGCTGCGGCTGGTGCTAAATGCGCGCATGCCACAGACCATCCATATCCGGGATGATAGCCTTGATTCCGATTTCTCTTTTTCCGGTGTCACCCACCCTTGCAGCATTCCGATGCACACAATATGGGCCGCTTACCTGCCAGAGGGAGATCTTGAGCAGGGCGTCATCTGGGATGATAGCGTGCCGGAGATGATCAAGGCCATTGTGCAGGCGGTGCGAAACAACATAGGTGAACCTGACCCGACCAATCCCGATCAACAGGATGAAGCCGCAACTGATGAATCAGCCGTGCCCTCTACTATCACGGTCATCAACGGTGGGGCTACACAAAAAGAGGATAGTGAACCTGCGCCACGTAAAACTGGCCACCTTCGAGTCGTAAAGTGATTGCACGCCTTCTTCTCCTGCTACTACTTCTTGCCCCTCAGCTGGTGGCCGCTGCCGATGACCCACGCATGCATATTGAGCTGCTGGCTGATGAGAATACATCCATTGAACAACTACATAGCAGCATCGGCAAGGCGACCGAAAGGGCACTGCCGATATTGTGGAACAGAGTGGTGGTGCAGGGTGGGCAGAAACTTATTCCGGCCAATGTGAAGGCGATACAGTTCCTACAGCGCGCCACGCCCTCAGAGGCAGGTGTCATCATCTCATTTGACCAGCACCGTGTGTTGGATTTCCTCAAGATGAACAGCATTCCACATATTGCCAGCATGCCCAAGTGGCGCTTCTCCCTGAAACTATCCAACAGCTTCGGCAACCCTATGCCGGAATCTGCCGCCATGCTTGAGGAGGCTGTTCGCAGTGAAGCTGAAGCGTGGGGCTACCGACTGGATGGTGGGCGTGAGTCGCTGCTGCTGCATTGGCAGTGGCAGGATGACGGCCAGGTGGCATTTGGTGCACGCGGTACATCAAGGCTGGGTGAATATACCGAAACACGCACCATCATCCCGGGAGATGATCCCTTCATACAGCTGAAGCCGTGGCTCTCATCTATTCTCCTTAAAACACGGGATGCCTATGCCTCCAGCCCGGAAGAGTTGGTAGCGGCGGATGGTGATACTGCAGCCCCGCCACAGAACAGGGAACTGATACTCAACATGAAACGCCGTGCATCACTTCCAGAGCAGGTGCTGTTTGAAGATGAGTTGCGGCGTGATCCGCGTATTATCGAACTATCACTGAAGCAGATAAACCGTGATGGCCAGCAGTACCGCATCACTTTGAAAGGCAGTGATGATCAGTGGCTTCCACACTGGTTCAATCAAAGAGGATTAAATCTTACCCCCTCCATTGAGGGCTGGGTGGTACAGTAACCGATGCTATCTGACCGCATTCTGAATATTCCCAATATTCTGACGCTGGCACGCATTGTCATCACCCCCTTCATTGTCTTTGCCATTATGGAGGGAGAGGCAGTTCTTGCTCTGATTTTGATGGGTATCGCCGGTATTACAGACATGCTCGATGGCGCCATCGCCCGCTACCTTAACCAGCGCAGTACAGTTGGTGCCTTTATGGATCCACTGGCTGATAAGCTGATGCTGATCAGTACTATCGTAACACTCTACCTAACCGATCAGATCCCCCTATTCCTATTTCTTGCTGTGATATTCCGCGATCTGGTGATTATGGTGGGCGCCATCGCCTACGAGGTGGTAACCGGCAAACTGGAGATGGCTCCAACGATTGCATCCAAGGCCACGACATTCCTGCAGATCACGCTGGTACTCACCGTTCTCTCTGATATGGCATGGTCACTTCCGAATGAGATGTTCTATCAGTTTGTCATCTGGACAACCTTCGCCTTCACCTGTCTGTCCGGCATGCAGTATATGGTGGTCTGGATGCGTAAGGCGGTTAGCGCTGAAGGCACCGACTGATGCCCAACCAGAGACATCAGCTACACCTGAAACTTCCTCTACCAGCCAACTATGATTATCAGAACTGGCTGCGGCATGCAGGTGTAGAGGCAGCATGCAACCGGCTGGCCCTCTGGACAGTGCATGGCGGTCGAATATGGCTCTCCTCAGACAGAGTAGCCGGGAAAAGTCACCTTCTGCACAGCATGGCCGCAGAGCATCCCGGCATCGGCCTACTCAACATCGCCTGCGACAAAGAGCAGGGAGCCAGCTGGCATCTTGTACAGCAGTGGATGAAAGCACTTGAGGATAGAAGCTTCTGGATGATCGATATTCAGGCAGGGGCCATGCCACAGTCTGTTGCACACGCACTATTCCACTGCCTGGAGCGCGCCCGTGATATGCAGCGGCCCATTGTTGTGGCATGGCGTGGTGATGTTATGACGCTGCCACCTGAGCTCTCTTCACGGCTGCTGGCAATGGAAAGGGTTGACCTTGCTCCCCCTCATGATGATGCAACACTCCTACAGATTCTCGACAACAATGCGGGTGAACTACAGTGGGATATCCGCAAGCAGGTGATGCAATCCATGCTCACCTATCTGCCGCGCGATCTTGATGTTCTTGTTAGTGCGCTACGGAGGCTGGAGCGGCTATCATTTGAGCAAAAACAGAAGCCGGGGCCGGCATGGCTTAAACAGCAGCTGGTTCAAATCTCTAAAGAGCTACACCCTCAACCTATCTAGCCATCCATCGAGCAGTTCAAGCGCTTGCTCAGACACCGCGCGTCGGCGCTCAGCCCGTGAGAATCGACGCTTGCCTTCACGCTTTTTACCCGGCGGCAACAGCCCGAAATTAATGTTCATTGGCTGAAAGTCTTCGCTGCGTGTCTGGGATATATGCGCAAGAAGGGCACCATGTGCTGTGGCCTCGGGCGGTGATAAAGGCTCCTCCCCACATGCCATGGAGGCAAGAAAGCGGCCAGCCATTAACCCCATCGCAGCAGATTCGACATAGCCTTCCACACCCGTGATCTGGCCGGCAAATAGAATGCGAGGATCAGACTTCAGACGCAGCTTGCTGTCCAACAAGGCAGGCGATTTGATAAATGTGTTGCGATGCAGTGAACCAAGCCGGAAAAACTCCGCCTGCCCCAAGCCGGGAATCATGGTAAACACCCGCTTCTGCTCGCCATAGGTCATCTTGGTCTGGAAACCCACCATATTCAGCAGTGATCCCATACGGTTATCGCGCCGCAGCTGCACCACAGCATACGCCTTCTCACCTGTTTCAGGGTGATCCAGCCCCACCGGCTTCATCGGCCCGAACCGGGGGGTATCCTCACCACGCTCCGCCATCTCCTCAATCGGCATACACCCTTCAAAGAAGGGAATATCCTCGAAATCTTTAAAGGTGACTTTCTCAGCACTGACCAGCTCTTTGATAAATGCCTTGTACTCCGCCTCACTCATTGGGCAGTTTAGGTAGTCGCCTGCCTCGCCCTCAATCACGTTCTTATCGTAGCGATTCTTCCAGTAGCAGATATTCATATCGATCGTCTCGGCATCCACCACAGGTGCGATTGCATCAAAAAAGCAGAGTCGATCCTCACCGGTCAACTGCTGAATCTCATCATAGAGCGCATCCGAAGTGAGTGGGCCAGAGGCGATCAGCACCAGACCATCTGACGGGATAGTGGTAACCTCACCCTCAACAAACTCGATCAATGGCTCCGCCTTCAGTGCTTCGGTGACCATCTCTGAGAACTGTTCGCGATCCACAGCAAGTGCCGTTCCGGCAGGAATGCGGGCTCTGTCCCCACATGCCATGATCAACGAATCCATGCGCCGCATCTCTTCGTGCAAAAGGCCAACCGCACTCTCCAGATGATCCGCCCGAAAGGTATTGGAGCAGACAAGCTCTGCACATTTTTCTGTCTGATGCGCGGGAGTCATCTTCTGTGGCCGCATCTCATGCAGGCGAACCGGCACACCACGCCGTGCCAACTGCCATGCCGCTTCAGAGCCAGCCAAGCCGGCACCGATAATAGTAACGTGCTCTCTGTATGAACTTTTACCCATGCTA
>CAZFCL010000008.1:0-19578 GCA_964517705.1 uncultured Zetaproteobacteria bacterium
CACCCTAAAAGGCAGCCAACAGCTGTCAATGAAAGCCAACCTGTCTAAAAGTTGATCTTAACTTGAATCAGCTGCAAAAATCTGCCGGCGCTCCAGCACAATCGATACCACACTTTTCACCAGTGCCGCCATAGGTATGGCGATGACAACGCCAATAATGCCCCACAAGCTGCCAAATAGCAGAATGGCAACAATGATGGCGATAGGGTGCAGGTTTACGACCTCCGAAAACAGCCATGGCACAATAATGTTGGCATCCACTGCCTGCACAATCGCGTAGGCAAGCAGACTGTAAGTTAGCGTATCGCTCCAGCCCCACTGAAAGAAGGAGAGCAGAACCACCGGAATAGTTACCACGGCTGCGCCCACAAAAGGAACCCAGACTGAGATGCCAGTCAAAACAGCTAGTAGCAGTGCATATTCATGCCCCATCCACCAGAAGGTCAGCCACATGGCTAGGCCAACAATAAACGCTTCCCAGAACTTTCCACGAATGTAGTTGCCAATCTGAACATCCAGTTCCGCCCATACTCGCTGTAGCAGTGAGCGCTCTCTTGGAAGGAATTGCTGCATCCAGGTAATGATTGACTCCTTATCCTTAAGGAAGAAAAAAATCATGACAGGTACCAGCACTGCGTAGACCAATAAAGTGATCATGTTTGGAATCGAAGCGATTGAGAATGAAAGAAGTTCGCCGCCCCACTCCTGTAGTTTAAGTGCAATCGCGGCAATGAGTTTTTGCACATATGCGGGGTTAATCCACTCAGCATGATTGGCCTGCAGCTGAGAAAGCATGTCTCTGAGTGCCTGCACATACTGCGGTGCTTTTGTGACAAGCTTGCCAACCTGCTCACTCAGCAGTGGTATCACCGCGAGCAGCGTAAAGAGAATGAGTAGTAGCGCACCTCCACCTGCAGTGGCGATTGCCAATATGCGCGGCACTTTACACCTTTCCAGAAGGTCGACGATACCGTCAAGCACATAGGCCAGGGCAATGGCCAGAAGCACTGGTGCCAAAGCTGAGCCAACCAGAAAAAGCAGGATGAAAATAGCCAGCAGTGAAGCAAGCAGCATCACCAACTCAGTGTCGGCCAAACGGCCTTTTAGCCATTTACTTATAACTTGCATACTCTTTATGCCCCCGAGCTTATGCCTTCCCAAGGCTGATTATTCGTACCGAATCTCCTGCACCTCATATTCACGGGCACCACCGGGTGCTTGAACATCAATAACATCACCCTCTTCCTTGCCGATCATCGCTCGTGCAATGGGTGAAGTGATAGAGACTTTACCATGTTCAATATCGGCCTCATCCACGCCAACAATCTGGTAGGTCACCTCGGTGCCTTTATCAAGGTCAATCAGGTCGACTGTGGCACCAAAAACCACCCTCTCCGCCGTAATAGTGGCTGGATCAATCACGTGCGCGCGCGCCAGCTTATCCTCAAGCGATTTAATACGCGCCTCATTCATCCCCTGCTCTTCCTTGGCAGCATGGTACTCAGCATTCTCGGAGAGATCGCCATGCGCACGCGCCTCTTCAATTGCTTTTACAATTCTGTGGCGGTTCTCACCTTTCAGATAAGCGAGCAGTTCACGCAGGCTTACTGCCCCCTGCTTTGTCATTGGCACACGTTCCACCCTGTTACCCCTTGTGATATTCCTGAATACTTTTCACAGCTGTTACATCCGACTGCCCAGCAATCGCTTCAGCAGCAGCAAGGCCACCAGCCAGCGTGGTAAAATAGGCTATGCCTCGCTCCAATGTTGCCTGACGTATCGATTTGGAATCTTTGACTGCCTGCAAACCTTCAGTTGTGTTCACAATCAGATTTACCTTATCACTGAGAAGCTGATCCACAATGTGCGGGCGAATACCATCGGTCACTTTGGCTGCCTTTTCGGCTGTAACACCGGCATCAGCAAGCACTTGATGGGTGCCGTTTGTAGCCAATAGTTTAAAGCCGGCATCGGCAAGTGTTTTGCCAAGTTGCACAGCACCATCCTTATCAGCATCTCGCACAGAAACAAAGGCTGTGCCGGACTCTGGCAAACGTAGCCCACCACCAAGCTGCGCTTTGGAGAAAGCTGCTGGAAAAGTAGATGAAATACCCATCACCTCACCTGTCGACTTCATTTCAGGGCTCAACAGAGGGTCAACACCACGGAATTTCACAAACGGGAACACCGCCTCTTTTACCGCACGGAATGTCGTTGGCTGCTGAATTTCATCCACATTGAGGTCATCCAGTGACTGCCCCGACATAATACGTGCCGCAATCTTGGCCAGTGGCTTGCCAGTCGCCTTGGATACAAACGGCACAGTACGAGAAGCGCGTGGGTTTACCTCCAACACATATATCGTATCTCCCTGAATAGCGAACTGAATATTAAGCAGCCCCTTCACGTTCAGGGCAAGTCCAAGCGCCTCAGTCTGACGACGCACTTCAGCGATAATATCCTCACCAATCGAATGTGGTGGCAGGCAGCATGCTGAATCACCAGAGTGAACACCTGCCTCCTCAATATGCTCCATAATACCACCAATCACGACACGGCTGCCATCAGCCAGCGCATCCACATCCAGCTCAATCGCACTGTTTAGAAAGCGATCCAGCAATACAGGGTGATCAGGTGAAGCCTGTACCGCCTCATTCATGTAGCGGAGTAACCCCTTCTCATCATGAACGATCTGCATGGCTCGGCCACCCAGCACATAAGATGGGCGAACCACCACGGGATAGCCAATCTCAGACGCAACAGAGACCGCCTCCTCTGTGGAGCGAGCGGTACCATTCTCAGGCTGTTTAAGGTTTAGCTCATGCAGCAGCTTCTGAAAACGCTCGCGATCTTCTGCCAAATCAATCATATCGGGGGATGTGCCGATAATCGGAACACCTGCAGCCTCAAGAGACTCGGCCAGCTTCAGCGGTGTCTGGCCGCCAAACTGTACAATCACACCATCTGGCTTCTCAGTATCGACAATGGCCATCACATCTTCATAGGTGAGCGGTTCAAAGTAGAGACGATCTGAGGTGTCGTAGTCGGTAGATACAGTCTCCGGGTTACAGTTGACCATAATGGTTTCAAAGCCATCTTCAGAGAGCGCGAAAGCAGCGTGCACACAGCAATAGTCGAACTCAATACCCTGACCAATACGATTAGGGCCACCACCGAGCACCATAATTTTCTTTTTATCAGATGGGCGCGCTTCACACTCATCCTCGTAGGTAGAGTAGAGGTATGGTGTATGTGCCTCAAACTCAGCCGCACAAGTATCAACACGCTTGAATACCGGCCGCACTTCAGCTGTCTGACGAGCCTTACGAATCGCCAACTCATCGGTCACCAACAACTCCGCCAGACGCATATCTGAAATACCTTCGCGCTTGACCTCCAGCCACTCCTCACGCGTCAACGAGCTAACATCTCGGCCACACAGGGTCGCCTCCAGTAGAATCACCGCTGTTAATTCGCGGATAAACCATGGGTCAATATGAGTTACCTCAAATACACGCGCTTCCGACCAGCCTGAGCGCAGCGCCTCGCCAACCCACCAGAGGCGCTCTGCGCCTGGAACAGCAAGCTTCTCCTGCAAGAACCTCTCTACATCTACATCATCAGGAACACTCTTATCAAACCCGCATGAACCGGTCTCAAGGCCACGCATCGCTTTACCCAGTGACTCAGTAAATGAGCGCCCGATCGCCATCACCTCGCCCACCGACTTCATCTGCGTGGTCAAACGCACGTCTGCACCAGGAAATTTCTCGAAGGCAAAGCGTGGAAGCTTGGTCACCACATAGTCAATGGTCGGCTCAAATGCGGCATAGGTTTCGCCGGTAATATCATTACGGATCTCATCCAGCGTATAACCAACCGCCAGCTTGGCTGCAATCTTGGCAATCGGAAAACCGGTGGCTTTGGAGGCCAGTGCCGATGAACGCGATACACGCGGATTCATCTCAATCACAATCAGGCGACCATCTTTTGGATTGACTGCAAACTGCACATTAGAGCCACCCGTCTCCACACCGATCTCGCGCAGAATAGCGATCGAAGCATCACGCATGCGCTGATACTCCTTATCGGTCAGGGTTTGAGCCGGTGCCACTGTAATAGAGTCGCCAGTATGCACGCCCATGGCATCAAAGTTTTCGATCGAGCAGATGATGACACAGTTATCAGCACAGTCGCGCATCACCTCCATCTCATACTCTTTCCAACCAATAATCGACTCTTCAACGAGAATCTCATCAGTTGGTGATGCATCCAAGCCCGAAGCGGCAATCTGCTCAAACTCCTCCGGGTTATAGGCGATACCACCACCTGAGCCGCCGAGCGTGAATGAGGGGCGAATAATAATGGGGTAGCCGATCTCTTCAGCCAGCACCTGTGCCTCATCCATACTATGGGCAAAGCCACCACGAGCCATCTCTAGCCCGATATGATCCATAGCCTTTTTGAAACGCTCGCGATCTTCAGCCTTATCAATTGCATCAGGCTGTGCACCGATCAGTTTCACATTGAATTTTTCAAGGATACCGTGCTTGTTCAAAGAGAGCGCACAGTTCAGTGCTGTCTGCCCACCCATGGTCGGCAGTATTGCATCGGGGCGCTCCTTCTCAATGATCTTAGCTACTACCTCCCAGGTAACCGGCTCAATATAGGTAGCATCAGCGAACTCTGGATCGGTCATGATTGTAGCAGGGTTAGAGTTCACCAGAATTACTCTGAAGCCCTCTTCCCTGAGTGCCTTACAGGCCTGAACCCCAGAGTAGTCAAACTCGCAGGCCTGACCGATAACAATAGGGCCTGCTCCCAGAATCATGATGGATTGAATATCACTTCGACGTGGCATGCGAGTTACTTACTCCTTGAAGAAAACCGGATTCTGGGCACAGAAAACGGGCAAGTGCACGACCCACCCGTCAGATCCCAACCCTAACGCGATGATCACTCTTGGGGAAGAGAGGAGAGCTCACCAGCCAGCTGTTCGGGCTCTCTCAACATCCTCTGGAAAATCAACATCAAACCCTGTTTCCAGCAGTTTCACGGCAAGTCCGAGCTGCTCAGTATTACTAACGGTCTGCGCCAAGACATGCGGTGTTGACCACGCCACATCGTCAAACAGTGAGAATGGTGCGCGCATGGCAATGAGATCATAGCCGCCATCCTCCACCGGTCCGATAACAACATCGCATTCGCATAACAGCGCTGCTGCTTCCAATAGCCTCTCATCCTCCATGTGTGGTGAGTCGGCTCCGATAATTACCACACCATTCGCAGACTCGGAAAATACCCGCGCCAGCTGTCGCTGCATACGCTCACCAAGGTCACCGCTTCCCTGTTCAACCAGAGGCAGGCCAAAACCGGAGAAGAAGGTATGTTCTGGGTCATCGGCAGCAATGGTGACCTTGTCAAACAACCTCTTGGCCCGCTGGATCACTGTGGTTGCCATATCGGCGTGCAGATCAGCTGCCTCCTGCGCGGAATAGTCGCTCATTAAGCGCGTTTTCACGCCTCCGGCAACTGGCGCCTTGCACATAACTACCACTTCAACCCGCATCAGCGTGCCCGACTGTAAAGTTTAGCCAATCGATCAGGCGCCACACCCGCCCAGTAAAGAAAGCGCAGCTTCCACATCAATACAACCGTTTTCAAAATACCGAACTGCTCCCAGCGGCGGGAGCTGGTAACTACCCTCTCTGTCAGGCAAGCAACTCTTCCACTTTTTTTCAAACGCTTTGAGAACTCAACATCCTCCATCAGTGGCTGCTCAGGAAATCCGCCTAGTCGCTCAAAACTAGTACGGCGCACAAAAATGCACTGATCACCTGTGCTGATCCGCGTGAGCCGCGATCGCACATTTATCATCCACTCAATCACCCTAAAGATTGGGTGGGCCCCAGAGAGCTGAACATCAAAGCGCCCACCGACGTATCCTGAGCATGCCATCCTCTTCTTGAGTGCCTCTATATGACTTGAATATAATATCATATCTGC
Organism: uncultured Zetaproteobacteria bacterium; assembly: GCA_964517705.1. Taxonomy (GTDB): domain Bacteria; phylum Pseudomonadota; class Zetaproteobacteria; order Mariprofundales; family Mariprofundaceae; genus Mariprofundus. The sequence goes on from CAZFCL010000008.1 coordinate 6,007, forward strand.
ATGAATAAAAAGAAGAATATCGCACTTGCAATTAGTTGATCCAGCATTCATCTGCCTTGCTCTTCCGGGCATACTGTCAATCCATGTCAATGTGGAATCACGCAGTAGTTCACGGCTGCCATCATCTGAGCCACCATCAACAATAACAACCCCATCAACAGGGAGGTGCAGTAGCATATCAACCATGCCGGGTAACACCGCCTGCTCATTGAGGACAGGCACAATTACGGCAACAGTAGGCTCAGTCTCCAATAGTGAGCGCCACCCAACCACTCCCCTCTTCACGAAAATTAGTTAGCTGTCCGCGCCACACGCGCCCTGCCAGAGCAATAAGGTTTGCCCCATGCATATAGAGGCGGATATCAAGCTTCATGCTGCGCTCCCCTACCTCAACGCTACTTGGTGGCACGAATTGCTGCATAATAGTCTCTTCAGGATCGAAGGAGTCGAAACGTTTTCTACTCATATTGCTCCCTATCACTACACCCTTACCGCCATGCCGTGCAGAGGGCTTAAATACATAACGCTTTCGTTCAGCCCAAGCCGCTTCAGTATCCATGTCCGCAAGCAGATATGTTTCAGGTGTAACCGCACGAATCAAATTAACCGCTTCTGGAGAGAGGCACACCTCTAACAAGCCCCTTTCCCACCAGTCTACCATCCGTGATTTATCGCCAATCAGCGCATAGCTGCGCGGATGTGGATTCAAAGCCACCTCTCCCCACTCGTAGGCGGCGCGGATATGTTTCAGTTCGCTATTATTAAGGTAAAAATCCGTATGGCGATTGTAGATCGCATCGATGTGTAAATCACCGGCACAGAGTCCTCCAGCACCCAGTCGTAAATCTTCGGGGTTAAGCAGCAGGACTTCCCGACCACTCTCTTTTAGCAGTTCAGCATAAGCCTGCATCTCGGGATACATAAACTGATCGGTTACATCTTCATCCATAATCGCAATGACTTGCCAATCTGCATGAAACATACTCACCAACCGACTCTCCAAAGAGCCTTGCAACGTCGATATATCGGGCTGAGGTAGCCAGCGACCATCGCCAATGTAGAGGCCACCTGCATTGTTATTAATCTCGATCAGTTTCGGGCCATCCGGTGTAAGATGAAAATCGTAACCCATAAGCACACTTGGCCATGTGGTCTTAATATGTGCTGTTGCTGATAACTTTTCGGAAAGTACGCTTAAATAAGCTCGATTATCTTTTAGTGCAAAGGCTGTTTGAGCAAAATTGAGCATGATGTCAAAATCACGCTGCGAGATGGCAACAGGGGTTTCGCTAGCCAGTGTGCTTGTCATGCCCAAACACTATCTCACAAAGGGTCGCTCTGTCACAATGCCGCACATGTTAAGTCATGCTTCTCCTGTTACCACCGACAAGCCTCAGCTTCCGGGGTTTTCACTTGCTGATCTTCAGCGATTTGTTACAGCGTCAAATCAGCCAAAATTTCGGGCAAAGCAGGTTTTTGACTGGTGCAACAAGGGAGTGCTCAACCCACTGGGGATGAAAAATATCCCTGCCGCATTACAAGGAAAACTGGAGTCAGAGCTCCTGTGCGAACCATTGGAGATGGTTCGCCGTGAATGTTCAAACGATGGCACCCGCAAATATCTGCTTGTACTCAAACGTCAGACCTGTGCGGGCAAGATGATCGAGAGTGTTTTTATCCCGGAGGAGTCACGCGGCACTGTCTGTATCTCATCACAGGTTGGCTGTGTGCTGGACTGCCCTTTCTGCCATACCGGCACACAAGGGTTTGAAGCCAACCTGACCACAGGTGAAATTATTGCACAGGTTCTCGCTATCAAGGCAGACCTGCGCCGTGAGCCACTGGGGGGCATGCTCCACTCAGATATCACCCATATTGTTTACATGGGCATGGGTGAACCATTGGCCAATGAGGCCGCACTACACCAAAGCATTGCACTGCTAATGGCTGATGAAGGGCTAAAACTCTCCCGCCGCCGCATCACCGTCTCCACATCTGGACTCACTCCCCAAATTGAGAGACTGGGGGAAGCACACCCAGTTAATCTTGCCATATCTTTACATACTGCAATCAACGAAAAGCGCAATACGCTGGTGCCCATCAATCGAAAGTACCCTTTGGAGAAATTACGCGAAGCACTAAACAGCTATCCACTGGGCAAGCAGCGCCATATTACACTGGAATATGTGATGCTTGATGGTGTCAATGATCAAGCCGAAGATCTGCAGGCACTGGCAAGGTTTGTGAATCCTGAGCGTGAATGGCTTAACCTCATCCAGTTTAATCCCTATCCCGGAAGCCCCTACCGTGGAACATCAAAGGAGAACATGAGAAAGTTCTCACAAGGCTTGATTTCTAAAGGAATACGTGTGACCGTGAGGCGTTCACGAGGTGATGATATTATGGCCGCTTGTGGGCAGCTAAAGGCAGAAGCCTCAAACATCTAGTCAGGGGGAGAAATGCGCACAGGCATTATCGGCGGAAGTGGCTTATACAACATGCAAGGGGTTGAAATGATCGATACCCTCACCATTGATACGCCTTATGGGGCCCCATCTGATGAGCTAACACTCGCCTCCATTCACGGGCATGAAGTTGTTTTTTTACCGCGGCATGGTCGTGGCCACCATATTCCTCCACATAAGATCAACTACCGTGCCAATATCTACGCTATGAAACTGGCCGGCGTGACACGCATGATCTCCATCTCTGCTGTCGGCTCACTACGCCAGAAAATTGAACCTGGGCACTTTGTGCTTGTAGATCAATTTGTTGATCGAACACATGGAAGAGAAAACACCTTTTTTGATGGCCCGATTGTCGCCCATGTCCCTATGGGTGACCCCGTCTGTAAATGCCTAAAGTCGAAGCTCATCGATGCCTGTAGTGCTGCTGATATCACCACCCATACATCAGGAACTTACCTGACCATGCAGGGGCCTCAGTTCTCTACACGTGCCGAGTCAGAGCTCTATCGAAGCTGGGGGATGGATGTGATCGGCATGACCAATATGCCTGAGGCCAAACTGGCACGTGAGGCGGAGATTTGCTACGCGACCGTAGCGATGAGTACCGATTACGACTGCTGGCATGAAGAGGAAGAAGATGTCTCAGTGCAATCCATTATTGAGGTGATGGAAGGCAACGTTAGCAAAGCCCAAACTATGCTACAGCACTACTTTAGTACAACAGCCACCGATGATGTTTGTAAGTGTGGTTGCTCAACTGCGCTTGAGCAGGGTATTTTTGCAGATCTCAAAACACAAAGTGATGAAGCGCTGAGGCCTGTCCACGCCCTTCTGGAGAGGCTGTTATGATCTATGCAATCTATCAAAGCAGAGGTGGCACAGCCCTTCTCTGTCTTCTGGCGATGATGCTCGGGGGTTGCGCCACATCCCAAAAGCAGCAGACGCAGGATGATAAACTTGCCGCTACTCACTATGAGTTGGGAAAGGATGCACTCATCAAAGGTATGCTTCCCAAGGCATTCGAAGAGCTGATGAAGTCAGACAAACTCCATCCCAATCAACCTGAAACACACGATGCCCTTGCCTATGCATGGCTTTTACGCGGCGACCTAAAGCAGTCCGAACTGCACTACAAGCAAGCCCTGAAGCATGGTGCTGGTTCAGCAACAAGAACCAACTATGCCAATCTTCTTAATAAATCTGGGCGCCATCAAGAGGCCGAAAAACAGGCTCGCGAAGCACTTGATGACCCGCGCTACCCCAACCAAGACCTGGCATTCATCAACCTTGGTGATGCACTACTCGGACAACAGAAAAACAGTGAGGCACTGCAGGCTTATCGCCAGGCGCAGATATTCAGCCCAGATAGCATACGCCCCAAGATCAGAGTGGCAGGCGTGTATCTGAAAGAGAACCGGCTCAATGAGGCCCACCTTCTCTATCAGTCGCTTTACAGCAAAAGTGGAAGTAGTCGTACCATTGTTGAGGGCCTTCTCTCTGTACTAAAAAAGAAGGGGCTAACGATGGAAGCGCGGCACCTGCTTGCAAGCTTTAGTGAACACAACCTCTCCGCCATAGACAGAGCATGGGCGATGAACGAAATAGAGAAGCTGAGATAAAAAGTGAGCGAAAGCGCTCCAGACTCACCTACTGAACAGAATGCAGCATCCGATATGCTGCTATTGACCGACAGTGTTGGGAAAAAACTAGCCGAAGCGAGAAAGGCTCGCGGCGAAAATATCGATACTCCGGCACATACACTTAGGTTAAGTAAAAACTGCTTGCGCTCGAATCTGGAGACTGGAGCCCCCTCCCTGGTGAGGCTTATGTTTTTGGCTTTCTGCGCCAATACAGCAATTATCTGCAGGTCGATATCAGCCAGGAAATTGAACTATTAAAATCGCAAGGCGACCTCTACAAACTCACCAGGCCTCTCACCTTCCCCGACCCCCCGATCGCCCCAGCTGAAAAGTGGGCATGGATCGCAGGCGGCGCATTTATTTTTCTATTTATTTTGTTCAATGTTCTAGAACAGCAGTAACTTCTGATTCGGACAAATCAGTTGCAGGAAAGTAATAAATACTACCGGATAGAAAAAACCGGGCGATCTTGCCATCCACAAATGTTTACTGCATATTGCTGAGCCTGTAATAAATGCTACGAGGGGAGCTTTTATGACCACCACCGATTTTCATGCCGCACGCCGCAACATGGTCGAATATCAGATCCGATGCTGCAAGGTGCTTGATCCGACAATCCTTGATTTGATTGAGTCCATGCCACGAGAGAATTTTCTGCCGGAGCATGTGCGCAGCCTTGCCTATATGGAGGGGCATGTTCCGCTCCCCTGCGATCAGGAAATGCTCACCCCTCTTCAGGAGGCAACAGTTCTGCAAACCCTAATGCTAGAGGGTGGCGAACGCGTACTTGAAATCGGTACGGGTACCGGTTTTTTGACCACAATGATGGCCATGCAGTCTGCTGAGGTTGTCAGCTGCGAGATACACACCCCTCTTGTTGAGTTATCCCGTGAAAATATCAACAACCACGGCGTAACCAATGCGACTGTGCTACAGGTTAATGCCATGGATAGCAGTGCCATGAGTGCGCTTCCTGAAATGAAGAAGCCATTTGATGCCATTGTACTGGGCGCCACTGTTCAAGAGGTTCCAGCTCATATTGAAAGCCTGCTGGCAGATGACGGCCAGATGATGCTATTTATCGGCAGCAACCCTGTTGTCTCACTTCTACACCGCCGCAAGGTAGGAAGTGCATGGCAGGAGACCGCCATGTTTGAAACACTTCTACAGGATATGGAAGGCATTCCAGCCAAGCGTGAGTTCGTATTCTAGTTTTATTAGAAAGCCAAGCTTCTGCTAAATAGCTAAAACTTCCTTCGGCAGAATTGCCGCTGCTGTTCGGCACCGCTACCATTCGGCGCATGCACTCTACTCGCCCGATAACCCCCCTCTACTCGTTTGCCCTGCTGTTTTTTGTCACCGTACTATTAAATCCCTTCTTGGCAGTTGCAGAAAAAGAGCCAGATGGCACACAATATGTCAGTCGCGAAGAGTTGGTCCTCAAGCTGGCTGCTGAAACCGGTATTTCTGCAAGCGAAATCGGTAATATTTTAAAGTCAGCCACCTTCCGGCCCAATATTATCAAAAGTATGAATCGGCAGTGGGAGTCCAAACCCTACGCTGAGTATCGCCCGCGTTTCTTGAAACAGAACATGCAGGAAAAAGGTGCGCTATTTGTCAAAAAGAATGACTCTATTTTAGCCGCCGCTGAGAAGAAATATGGTGTCGATGCACCTGTTGTTGCCGCCATTATTGGCGTTGAGACCAAGTTTGGAAAAATTCATGGTGGGCAGCCTGTCCTCGACTCGCTCTATACACTCTCCACAGGCTTCCCACGGCGCGCGCCATTCTTTCAAAAGCAGCTTGCCGCAATCATTGAGATTAGTCGTAAAGATCAGCTTGATCTGAAGAGCCTCAAGGGCTCCTACGCCGGTGCTTTTGGTACCGTTCAATTTCTTCCGACATCATTCAGGGACTACGCAGTGGATGAAGATGGCAATGGCACTCGCGACCTATTCAATTCACAACAGGATATTATCGGCAGTGTTGCCAACTACTTCCATAAATATCGCTGGCAACATGGGCGACCATCCGCGTGGTGGCTACCTATCGGAACAAAGCTGACAAACGGCTGGGAAGAGCGCGCAAGAGGAAAGCTAAAACACTGGGTCACGCTGAAAGAGCTGCGTAAATCGATGCCAAAGATATTCGGCAACGTTCCCCCGCCATGGAAAGGTAGTGATAAAGTAAGTGTTATTGAAATGCGGACAAAATATGGAAAACAGTTTGCACTAGTGCACCATAATTTCCGGGTCATCATGCGCTACAATCCATCCTACAACTATGCCATGGCCGTCACTGAAGTTGCCGCCCTGCTCGGAGGTGCGACATTCGCTGTCGATTGATAGCTATCCCCCTAGCTCTTCTGATGCTGCTTGGTACCTTGGGTTGCGCAAAAAAAGAGAGCTCAGCCACAATCGAACCACTCCCCCGCTCCAATGAGCCTACCCTTCCCAGCGGCAAGGGCGGCACATATAAAACCGGCAACCCTTATAAAGTGTCTGGCCAGTGGTACACGCCCATGAGAGAAATCTCAGCCTACGATGAAATCGGCACTGCATCCTGGTATGGATCTGATTTTCACGGCAAGTTAACAGCCAACGGCGAGCGATATGATATGCATATGCTCTCGGCGGCGCACAAAACCATGCCACTGCCAACATTGGTCCGAGTCACCAACCTGAATAATGGGCGCACCGTTGTTGTCCGGGTCAATGACCGTGGTCCATTTGTAAAGAATCGTATAATTGACCTCTCTCATGCAGCAGCTAAGACACTGGGCTTTAGCCGCCAGGGTACTGCCAAAGTGCGTATCCAGACGCTCGACCAGAAACCGACCACTAAAAAGGCAGAGAGCACCTCTGCCACAGTCAAAACAGTTGCTTATACAGTAGCATCAAAACCTGCCGACAATAGCGGTAGTGTTTTCGTTCAGGTGGGTGCATTTTCCTCTAAGTCCAACGCCAATCGTTTACGCCAACTACTGTTGGCACAGTATCCATCCATCTTCCTGCACACACGACAAATTGTTGACCAGATATTCTACCGTGTCCGAATCGGACCATTCAGTGATATGCAGCAAGTCGAAGAAACCATGGTTTCGCTGCAAAAGGACGGATATAGCCAAGCGGTAGCTGTCATTGAATAGGGTGCCAAAGCCTCGCCTAACTGCCTTTGGCTCATCACGACTGACCTCCGAAAGCCGTGAATATGCCGATGTGCTTTCGCTTTCAAAGGCCATCGCTGAAACAGGGTGGGATGGAATGACAGGTGGGCATCAAGGCATGATGGCCGCCTTCTCGGAAGGCATACACGCCGGTGGAGGGCATATCCGTGGCATTACGCTGGAGCGCTTCCCCACACCTCCAAACAACACTCTAAGTGAAGAGGTGCGGGCACGAAATTTCTTCGACCGTATGGGCACACTGATCGAAGAGGCACAGGCATGGCTTGTGCTTCCAGGTGGCCTGGGGACCTTGGCTGAACTAGCCATGACCTGGGATCTTCTTGCTATTCAAGTGCTGGAACCACGTCCGCTGATACTCTACGGTAATACGTGGGAGCCAGTGATAGATGCCCTTTCCGAAAATCTGATACTCTCAGCCGATAGTGCCTTTGATTCTATTTGCATCTGCAAAACACATGCAGAGGTTCTTCAGGCGCTTAACAACACACGTTGAACGGTTCAAATTACAGCGATCTTCGCGGCACTGTTAAAGATAAGTCTCATGGTATGCGTCTCGATCATACACTGGCTGCAAGTTTCCTGCTTTCGCGACGCAGAGTGCGCAGAGCCATTGATGATGGCGGCGTCTACCTCAATCGAAAGCGATGCCGCACTGCCGGGCGTACAGTCAAAGCAGGCGATACATTACGCATGGTTCTGCTTGAACATGAAGTTCTTACACCTTTTGACCCTTCGCAACTCCTCTGGCAGCAGCCTCCCCTCTACCTCATCAACAAGAAGAGTGGGCAGTACTCGCAAGAAGCACTGCACCGAAGCCGTGGCACACTACCCGATGAACTTGCGCGCCACCTTAAGCTGACTTCGAAACAGATGGAAAGCCTCAGGCCTGTTCACCGCCTTGATCGGGGCACATCAGGCGTGATGCTTTTTTCGGCAGATTCCAGACAGCTTAATCATATTCAGGCACACTGGCACAAATCGGCCTTCAAGCGTTATCTCGCTATTGCCGAACCAGCCCCTGAGTGGGATGAAAAGAAAATCACACTGGCCATTGATAAAAAACGAGATGTCAAAGGGTGCTACGCTGTTTCTATATCCGGTCGCCCCTGCGAAAGCGAAGCAAAAGTCATCAAACGCCAAGGTAATAGAGCACTACTTGAGCTGGTGCCCCGCACCGGCAGAACTCACCAATTGCGTGTCCATCTTTCCGCACTAGGATGTCCAATTCTTGGTGACACTCGCTACGGCGGCAAAGTGCATCATCGCCTTATGTTGCATGCAAGCTATCTGCGTCTGGATGCACCGGCACTGACAAATAGTACAGCGTGGGAAGCGCAGCCTGAGGAGAATTGGCAATGGTAAAAAGAACCCTACTTCGCATCACCGGAACATGTGGCATCGCTGGCATATTAGCAGCACTACTTATTTCATCCGCTGAGGCTAACCCAGTTTCGTGGCCTCGAGCGCCACAGATTGATGCAACCTCCTGGGCTGTGCTTGATGCCCGCTCCGGGCAGGTTATTGCTGCACACAATGCTGCTCAGGAGCTCTCACCGGCAAGCCTTACCAAAATGATGACTCTCTACCTTGCCTTTGAAGATATTAAACTTGGAAGACTTGACCTTGATACCCGCATCTCAGTGAGTGAAAAAGCGTGGAAAATCGGCGGTAGCACCATGTTTCTTGAGCCACGCCTGACACCGACTGTAAAAGAGGTGCTACATGGCATTGCTACCCTTTCTGGTAACGATGCCTGTATCGCACTGGCTGAGCATATCAGCGGTTCTGAGGAAGGTTTTGCCTATCGCATGAATGAGAAAGCCAAACAACTTGGCCTTGAGAATAGCCACTTTGTCAATGCCACCGGCTTCCCCGAAGAGGGTCACTACAGCTCAGCCATGGATATGGCAAAAATGGGGGCGGCGCTGTGGCGTGATTTCCCCAAAATGTACGAAATCTTTAGTGAGAACTCCTACACCTACGATGGCCGTACTCAGCCCAACCGTAACCGCCTGCTATGGAACTATCCGGAGGCTGATGGCATCAAGACAGGCCACACAGAGGATGCCGGCTACTGCCTTGTCGGATCTGCTGAGATAAATACCACTCGCCTTGTGGTAGCTGTCTTTGGAGCTAAGTCTGACCGGGAGCGTGCTGCACATACCAAGACACTTTTGAAGTTCAGCTTCCGAAACTTTGTCACAGTGCGCCCATCAGAGCGCGATATTCGCCGGCAGGTCGAGGTGTTTGAAGGCACCGAAGGCAGTGTCTGGCTGAAACCGGCAGAGCCAATCTGGGTAACAGTTCCTAAAGGTAATGAGTCATCTCTCTCCTTTCGCCTACGTTATGATGCACCACTAAAGGCGCCAATCGGTGAAAGTGAAGCACTTGGAACCATCGATGCAACTCTCGGTTCAGGCGATCAGTCCGAAGTGCTGAAATCAGTCAATATGGTCGCCACACGTGAGGTTGGTCGCGCTTCGTGGATCAGCAGGCAGTGGGATACCCTGCGTCTATGGTGGCGCGAAAGTGCTGAAGAGGTCACAGCCTCGGAAACCAAATAAGTCATGTCGCTGACGGCATGGGTGAATGGTCACTTTACTCCACTTGATGAGGCCACCATCCATATTGAGGATAGAGGGTTCCAGTTCGCCGATGGTGTTTATGAAGTCATTGCCTGTTTTGGTGGTAAATTTCTAGAGCTTGATGCGCATCTGGACAGGCTTGAGAACTCATGCAAAGCCATCAATATTTCACTTCTGAAACCAAGGAGTGAGCTCACCGAACTTATTTGCGAGACCTGGCAGCGAAACCCTTTTGAGTATGCCATGATCTATATTCAAGCTACCCGTGGCACCGCCCCCAGAAGTCACCTCTTGATGCAGAATATTGAGCCTACACTGGTGATTACAGCGCGCGAGCTCCCCGTTCCATCTGATGAAAAACTGGCGCATGGTGCATCTGCTATCTCCCTTCCAGATATTCGCTGGAAGCGCTGCGATATTAAGTCCATTGCCCTGCTGGTCAGCGTCATCGGCAAACAGGAAGCGGCAAGCCAGAATGTGGATGAAGCTTTCTGGCTTGATGAAGAGGGGCACGTTCTTGAGGGCTGTGCCACCAACTGTTTTGCTGTCATCAACGGCGAACTGGTCACCCACCCACTCGACCACCAGGTGCTTGGCGGCATTACCCGTCAATTGGTGTTAAAAGTTGCGCAGGAGCATGGAATCACTGTTGCCGAGCGCCCCTGGAGGCTGGATGAACCCAGGCTAACCGAGTGTATGATGAGCAGCACTACCAATGCCATTGTAGCAGTTAGTCACATAGATGGGCACACTATTGGAAGTGGCGCAGCAGGTACCATGAGCAGAAACCTCCGCCAGTGGCTTCTGGATGAGTTCGAGATAATGAAGCAGTGAGCAGCGACAGCAACCCGATAGAGGTGATCCTGCTAGATATGGATGGCACCATGGTCGATGCCTTTCCCCCTATCATTCGTGCACTGAATCAAACATTTGCTGAATACGGCATGCCACAAATGACGCCTCAAGAGGTAAAGCGCCATACTGGTCGTGGCGATTGCAGTATGATCTCACTGTTTGGTGGCCGCCGAGAGGAGGCAGGCAAACGCTTCCTGGAAATTCACGATGAAGATTACCTTGATCATATCACACCACTTGATGGTGCTGAGACACTTCTTCACTGGCTCAATGAACAAAACATGCCTTGCGCCATTGTGACCAGTAAAAGCCAGTCACGAGCTGAGGCACAACTGGATATTCTGGGATGGACAGATTTTATTGCTGCTGTCATTGGCAAAGTTGATGGGCGCCCTGAAAAACCCGATCCCACCCCTCTTCTACTGGCCTGTGACGCACTTTCTGTTAACCCTCTCAATAGTGTCATGGTCGGTGATGGCGTGGCAGATATGAAAGCAGCATCTCGTGCTGGAAGTCGTGGGCTAGGACTCTGTGGTACCTTTTCCAGCAATGAGTTGAAAGAGGCTGGTGCCCACCTCTGCTTTCATTCACTCGGAGAAATTCACACATGGCTCAGCAGCCGGCTGTGAAAATATCACCATCCTCTGACCAACTGACGCGATTTCTTCTTCCCGGGGTCTTTACCCGTGGTGCCATTATTCGCGGCAGTCACATTATCAGGGAGGCAAAACGCGTCCATGGTCTGAATGACTCCGCAGCTGAGTTATTCGGTCAAGGGCTCATCTCCTCGATTCTGCTACTAAGTATCAGCAAGGGTGGCATACGACAGGTCCTTCAACTGGATACAACCCAAACCTCCACACCTCTACGCCGAATCATGGCCGAGGCACGCCCTGGTGCGGTGCGTGGATTTATGAGCTGGGAAGAGAAACAGATCACGCTACGTGATGGTCACTTTGCTGGCCTTGGTGGCTGGGTGGGGAATCCAATTCGCCTCTCTACAGTTCGCGATATGGGTGTGGGGCAACCCTACATCTCCACTATTGAACACAACTCCAGTTATCTTGCCGATCACATCATTCACTATCTGAATCAATCCGTGCAGGTCAGGGCCGATGTCATCCTGCATGGCGATCTTGGCCTTATGATTGAAGCGATGCCCGGCTGCGATGAAGAGCACTGGTTCAAAGGAATTGAGGCCATGGCAAAGATTTCGGGCCACACACTGGAGCACGAATCAACTGATACCATCCTCTCACACTTTTCAGAACTTGGCTGTAATGTGGTCGGTTCCGATGCATATGCCTACCGTTGCGATTGCAATCACGAAACAATGAGGGCGGCCCTGCACGATATTTCAGAAGAGCAACTGCACGAACTGGCTGATGAAGATGGCGCTGTCACCCTCTCATGTCAGTACTGTAACAATTTTTATACACTGAAACTTGATCGTTATTGATCAAAATAGCTGTGGAAGAAACACCCCTGTACAACATTATTCGAAGCGGAAAGCGGAAAACAGTCAGCATTGTTATCCGTACCAACAACACGATTGAGGTGCTAGCACCCTCCCGGGCTCCAACTATAGTGATTGATCAGTTTGTGCGTAGCAAATCGGCATGGATCAAACGCAAGCTGCACTTTAATCGTGAAATAAGATCAAACTACAAAGCAAAGCAGTTTGTTGCAGGTGAACTCTTCCAGCTGCTTGGCACCTCCCTGACCCTGGTTATAAAGAGTGGTAAAAGGTCTGTTGTACACAGTGACAACGAGTTGATTGTCTCACTACCAACCACACTGAGCCCGGAAAAAAGGGAAGCAACCATCAAAAATATGGTGCAAATCTGGTATCGTGATCAGGCAGATATATACCTGGCCCAAAGATGTGAAGAGCTAGGAAAAAGAGTGGGTAAAATAGCTCTATTGGTCGCCACAAAGAGCTATAAAAGCCGCTGGGGAAGCTGCCATCAGGATGGCCGCATCTATTTCAACTGGAGGCTTATGATGGCGCCTGTCTGGGTGGTCGATTATGTGATTGTGCATGAGCTCTGCCATCTGGCTCATCACAACCACTCAAGGGAGTACTGGAGCCTTGTTGAATCCATCATGCCAGATTATCGCCATGCAAAAACATGGCTAAAAATCAATGGGGACACACTGGCCCTGTAAGCTTTACAGGATAGGTTTGCTGCGAACTAGGCCGGGTTGCTCTTAACGGCACATATGGATGGTAAAATCGTTAGCGAGATAATCATCATATAGTTCACACCCTTCGCATATCTCTTCGCAATAGGTAAGCAGCCTATTCGGACTCACACTCTGCAGGTCATGCGCTTGAAGCTGCCGTGCATCAAGCATATTGAAGGCAACACCCTTTCGGCAAAGCCTATACATATCTGAAATCACATGCCGTGCATAAGCACCATCATCATGTAGCTGCTCATTCAGTGCTCCCGAGAGAATCGCCCAGTCGAAAGAAGCTGGGGCAAAATCAAAGTCGGCTAGTTCACCGCTATAGAAACAAGCATCGGAGTGTTTTTCCTCTGCTACTGCAACCATATCTGGTGAAAGATCGACACCGCTGAACTTTAGGCGCCCTCCACCCATCTCAAACCAGCGCTTGAAATCACCAAATCCGCACCCGACATCAAGTACCGAGTCGCCACTCTCAATGCCGATATCTGACAGTATCTTGAAACGAATCTCCTGAATCTCTTTTGAGCTCCAATAGAGTGCATTGGGATGGTAACCGTGCCGAGTTAAGCTATCGCGGTGCTTATCAATAATACGCTTGCGCTGCTCCTTTTTCATATGCTGAGAAGTTTAATTAATCTGAC
>CAZFCL010000009.1:0-19156 GCA_964517705.1 uncultured Zetaproteobacteria bacterium
ACGGAAGCCCATAGATCCAGCCACCTTAAACGCCATCTCATTAGAGTCGACATCATGGTAAGAGCCATCAACCACAGTCACCCGAATATCTACCATTGGGTAACCGGCCAAAATACCGTTATCCATCGCCTCTTCAGCACCCTTGCCAACAGCCGGAATATATTCGCGGGGAATAGAGCCGCCAGAAATCTTGTCAACAAACTCAAAGCCTGAACCCGGCTCCATCGGCTCGATCTCAAGCCAGCAGTGCCCATACTGGCCACGACCACCAGACTGGCGTACAAACTTACCCTCAGACTTGGCGCTGCTACGAATAGTTTCACGATAAGCCACCTGTGGCTTACCAACATTAGCCTCAACACTGAACTCACGCTTCATGCGATCCACGAGAATCTCAAGATGCAGCTCGCCCATGCCTGAGATAATAGTCTGACCTGTCTCTTCGTCGGTGCGAACACGGAAGGAAGGATCTTCAGCAGCCAGGCGGCCAAGTGCAATGCCCATCTTCTCCTGATCGGCCTTGGTCTTAGGCTCGATCGCTACAGAGATTACCGGCTCAGGGAACTCCATGCGCTCAAGAATGATTGGGCTCTCAGAAACACACAGCGTATCACCAGTCGTAGTGGACTTCAGGCCCACCGCAGCAGCGATATCACCAGCACGCACCTCTTTAATCTCAGAACGTTCATTGGCATGCATCTGAAGAATACGCCCCAGACGCTCTTTTTTCTTGCCCTTGGTGGAGTTGATTACGTAAGACCCGGCCTCAGCCACGCCGGAGTAAACACGGAAGAAGGTTAGTGTTCCCACAAACGGATCCGTCATCACCTTAAATGCTAGTGCCGCAAATGGCTCATCATCTGATGATGGGCGAGAATCTTCGGCTTCAGTATCAGGGTGGACACCCTTAATTGCAGGAACATCAATTGGCGCAGGCATATATTCAACAACTGCGTCCAGCAGCGTCTGAACACCCTTGTTCTTAAACGCCGTGCCGGCCAAAACAGGAATAACAGAGATATCCAGAACAGCCTTGCGGATACACCCTCTCAGAGCAGCCTCATCAATGGCCTCGCCCTCAAGGTAGGCCATCATCAAATCTTCATCATTAACCAGCACAGCATCCAGAAGTAGTTCGCGACGCTCTTCGGAGACCTCAACTAGGTCTTCCGGAATATCCTGAACTTCGTACATGGCTCCCATGGCCTCGTCTTTCCAGACGATCGCCTTCATGGAGACCAGGTCAACAACACCTTGGAAGTTCTCTTCAGCACCAATTGGAATATTCAGAGCAACAGCATTGTGGCCTAAGCGCTCACGAATATCTTCAATCACGTTGAAGTAGTCGGCCCCAGTACGATCCATCTTGTTTACAAATGCGATACGGGGAACCCCGTATTTATCAGCCTGGCGCCAAACGGTCTCAGACTGCGGCTGAACACCGCCCACCGCACAAAATACACCAACAGCGCCATCAAGAACACGAAGTGAACGCTCCACCTCAATGGTGAAGTCCACATGGCCAGGGGTATCGATAATATTAATCTGATGATCTTTCCACTCACAGGTTGTTGCAGCGGAGGTAATGGTGATGCCGCGCTCTTGTTCCTGCGCCATCCAATCCATAGTGGCAGCGCCATCATGCACTTCACCAATCTTGTGGCTTACGCCAGTATAGAAAAGAACGCGTTCGGTCGTTGTTGTCTTGCCGGCGTCAATATGCGCCATGATGCCGATATTACGTACGCGATTCAGCGGTGTCTTACGAGCCACGTCGCCACTCCTTTATTACCATCAGATTCAAAGAACTAACTTGTTCTCAGATATCAGGCCTTCAGCCTTCTATCCAGCAGAGAGGCAATCCTCTCCTAATTTGGCTCCGCAGTGCAGAGCTCATTATCTCAAACGGCAGGAGCAACCTGCCAAACTTCTTACCAGCGGAAGTGTGAAAACGCCTTGTTGGCCTCGGCCATACGATGGGTCTCATCACGCTTCTTAAATGCTCCGCCGCGCTCTGCAACAGCATCCGCAATCTCATTACCTAAGCGCTGCGCCATGGTGTGCTCGGAACGGCTACGGGAATACTCAACAAGCCAGCGAATAGCCAGCGAGTGCTGACGACGATCAGAAACCTCAATAGGCACCTGATAGGTTGCACCACCAACGCGGCGTGATTTTACTTCAACTGCGGGCCTGATCGCCTCAACAGCATTCAACAGTGCAGTAAGGGCATCATTGCCTGTCTTCTCAGAAGCAATATCCATCGCATCGTATACAATAGATTCAGCTACACCCTTCTTACCATCCCGCATCACTTTGTGAATTACATTGGATACTGTGGTGTTACCAAACTTCGCATCCGGTACAACCGGGCGACGTGGGGCAGGTCCTTTACGTGGCATCGTTCAAACTCCTCAATCTTTCCAACAATTACTTCGGACGCTTGGCGCCATACTTCGAGCGAGCCTGCTTACGGCCTTCAACGCCCGTTGTATCCAAAACACCACGGAGAATATGATAACGCACACCCGGCAAATCCTTCACACGACCACCACGAATCAGCACAACAGAGTGCTCCTGCAACTTGTGTCCTTCACCTGGAATATATGCGGTCACTTCATGACCATTGGTCAGGCGTACACGCGCAACCTTACGCAGTGCCGAGTTCGGCTTCTTAGGGGTTGTAGTGTAAACACGGGTACATACGCCACGACGCTGTGGGCAGGCCTGCAGGGCCGGTACCTTGTTGATCTTTCGTTTGTCTTTCCGCTCTTTACGGATCAACTGATTAATCGTTGGCATTATTACCTCTTCTCCAAACTTTCACTTCGCCAGAGCACCGCAAAAAGAGCCCCCTCGGCAAAGGGTCGCGAACCATAGTGTCGCCAATTATTACTGTCAACTGCTTTGATGGCTGAAAAAACAGGGGTGAATATCAACAGTGCAGGTGCCATGATCCCCGTCAGACTGAGATGCTACTCAATCGCCTGAGTCATCGCCTCACACGCCTTCTTGGCATCGTCGAAGAGCATCATCGTCCTGTCCATGTAGAAGAGATCGTTATCAAGCCCAGCATAGCCTGCTGCGAGTGAACGCTTCACTACAATCACATGCTCGGCCTTCTGCACATCAAGAATCGGCATGCCGTAGATCGGGCTGGCAGGGTCACTCTTTGCAGCAGGGTTGACCACATCATTAGCGCCAATTACCAGCGCTACATCGGTATCGGCAAACTCCGGATTCACCTCATCCATCTCATAGACAATATCGTAGGGAACATCGGCCTCTGCCAGCAACACATTCATATGCCCCGGCATACGCCCAGCCACTGGATGAATAGCAAACTTCACATCCACACCACGCTTGAGTAGCAGGTCCACCATCTCTTTCAGCGCATGCTGAGCACGCGCCACTGCCAAGCCATAGCCTGGTATGATGATAACGGAGCGTGCATTGCTAATAATAAATGCGGAATCCTCGGAAGCGCCGCTATGCACCGGGCGATCACTTTCAGCTACGCCACCCGCTGATGCCGGCCCGTTACCAAACCCCCCCAGCAGCACATTGATCAGCGAACGGTTCATCGCCTTGCACATAATATAGGAAAGAATGGCACCAGATGAACCAACCAGTGCGCCGGCAATAATCAGCATATTATTACCCAGTGTGAAACCGATGCCCGCTGCGGCCCAGCCAGAGTAGGAGTTGAGCATGGATATAATCACCGGCATATCAGCGCCGCCTATCGGCACAATCAGTAATACACCCAGCAGCAGTGCCACTGCCAGCATGACAAAGAACGGCAACCACGCACCGCTCACACAGAAAAGAATTCCCGATCCAATCATCACAAGGCCAAGAATAAGGTTAACGATATGCTGGCCGCCAAAGAGCAAAGGCTTACCGGACAGAATGCCCTGCAATTTACCGAACGCGACCAGTGACGCAGTAAAGGTAATTGCGCCAATGAAGGTGCCGAGGAAAAGTTCAATGCGACTGGCCAGGTGCAAGCCGCCAAGGCTATCTGCAATACCATACGCCACAGGATCATAGAGCGCCGATACCGCGATCAGCACCGCTGCTAACCCTACCAGCGAATGCATAAAGGCAACCGTTTGTGGCATATGTGTCATCGGTACCTTGCGGGCAGTAACACCACCAATGACGCCACCCACACCAATCGCCACAACAATCCACGCATAATTCTGCACCACATCAAGTTGTAGTGTGACCAGTGCAGCAATACCCATGCCAAGCATACCGAGTGCATTACCACGGCGAGCGGTCTCAGGACTTGCCAGACCCTTCAATGCAAAAATAATCAGAACCGATGCGGTAAGGTAGGCAAATGCCACCATGTTTGCTGAGAGCACTATATTTCCCTCACTTTCGCTTCTTGAACATCGCCAGCATACGCTGCGTGACCATAAAGCCGCCAAAGATGTTGACCGAGGCCAGGCCTACAGCGATCAACCCAAGAATAGTCGCCAAATTCATCTCAAGTGGCCCTGCAGCCAGCAGCGCACCCACGATGATAATACTTGAAACAGCATTGGTGACACTCATCAGCGGTGTATGCAGTGCAGGTGTCACATTCCATACCACGTGGTAGCCGACAATGATTGCCAGCACAAAAATAGTAAAAGAGAACACGAAAGGATCGGCTGAAGAGTCAGATACTGTCTGTGTTGCTTGCTGCATGTCCATCACTCCACCTCCACACCAAGCAGCTCAGACTTGAGAAACTCACCATCTCGGCAGATCAGTGCCGCTGCAATAACCTCATCCTCCACATCTACCTTCAGCCGAGCAGCCTTAGTATCGATCATGGGCTGGATGAAATTAAATATGTTACGAGCATAGAGCTGGCTGGCATCAGTTGCCATCAACGCAGGGATATTGCCCACACCCACCAGCATAACACCATATTTCTCCACCACCTGATCCATCTCTGATAGAGGGCAGTTGCCACCCATCTCCACAGCCAGATCAACAATCACCGAGCCAGCCTTCATCGACTTCACCATCTCCTCAGTGATGAGCTGCGGCGCAGGCTTGCCGGGGATCAGTGCCGTGGTAATAATAATATCAGCCTTGGCAACATGCTCGGCCATAAGCTCAGATTGGCGACGCTTATAGTCATCATCCATCTCTTTGGCATAACCACCAGCATCTTCGGCATCCTGATCGGACTCCACCTCAATAAATCTGGCACCAAGGCTCTCCACCTGCTCTTTGGCGGCGGCGCGCACATCGAACACTTCAACTGTTGCTCCCATACGGCGAGCTGTCGCAACGGCCTGCAGTCCGGCAACACCAGCCCCCAGGATCAACACCCTGGCTGGCTGTACTGTCCCCGCGGCGGTCATCAACATCGGCATGAAACGTTCATAGTGCTCCATCGCCAACAACACAGCCTTGTAGCCGGCAATGTTGGCCTGAGAGGAGAGCACATCCATACTCTGTGCGCGTGAAATACGCGGAATCATCTCCATGGAAAAGCAGGTGAGACCTGCATCAGCATAATCTTTAAGCAGTGGATTGTTAAATGGGGAGATAAGGCTGGCGACAGCTGTGCCTCGACCCATCTGCTTCAGCTCAACACTGGATAGCGCACGCACCTTAAGTAGCAGGGCGGCATCAGCGCAGGTGGACTTGAAATCTTCAGCCAGATGGGCTCCGGCCTTCTCATATGCAATATCGCTAAAGCGCGCGCTGTGGCCGGCACCACGCTCAACCACCACCGAACATCCTGCAGCTATAAACTTTGCTACAGTTTCGGGCGTTGCGGCAACGCGTTTTTCATGAGTCTGGGTTTCAGCTGGAACTGCGATCAACATCGGCTCAATTTTCCCCTCTAGCTTGGATATGGCAGTCTAGAAGCACAGCATCAATTTACAAGCGCAGTTCCGTTAAATCGAGCAGTGCTCCATCACCTGCTGGCAACTTAATTTGCACCAGTTCAGACGCTGGGATATAGGCATGTGCATAACGATAGAGCTCATCATCCACCACCTCACCACCGTGCATCAATAGATCCAGATCCAGTGTGCGCGGCTTCCAGGAACCTTCAGAGCGATCCCTGCCCTGCATGTCCTCCATCTTTTTCAGCTGCTCTTTTATATTTGCAGCAGAAAGGTCGCTCTTAAACCGGCAACAGGCATTAAGAAAATCCGCACCATCCATACCCACAGCCGCCGAACGATAGACCGATGAAAACGTCACTGATCCGAACTCATCCCGCAGTGCTCTAGCCGCATGCAGAAGGTTCTCCTCCGGCTCAATATTTGAACCCATGCCGATCAGAACCTCTGCCATCAGTCGACACTTCGCTCGATCACAACAGCTACATTTTCACTCCCGCGCACCGCCCCCGGCTTGGACATCTTCAATCGTAGCCATGGAACGCCGAACTCCTGAATCACAATTTGTGCGCACGCCTCAGCCAGCTTCTCAATCAATCCAAAACTCGAGCCTTCGACAAAAGAAATCAGCCGCTTGGAGACTGACTTATAGTCCAGCGCATCACTGATATCGTCCGACTCTGCCGCTTTGGAGCAGTCCCAGGCCATCTCCAGATCAAGCCGTACAGTCTGCCTGATCTCCCGCTCCCAGTCGTAAATTCCGATAACGGTTCGAATCTCCAAACCCTCAATAAAAACAAGGTCTTTCGTACTCATAGCTCTCTCCACACCTTCTCTTCCATCATATCAAACTTGACACAGCACCCTTTATCCCCACAATTCGCCGCGCTTTTTTGGGCACAGGGAGAGTAGTTTCATGGGTAGTGTCGCTATCAAATCAGTTAAAGAGATCGTTTCATGCTCAGATAATGGGCAGCATCCTCTCATCTATATCAACCTGAAAGGCGGCAGTGGCCAGTGCCAGTACTGCGGCCAAAAGTTCATTCTCGAGTCAGACAACAAATCCAACACTAAAAACAAAATCGCGGCCTGACACTCCTCTTTAACATTCGCGCTGCCGATTAACCTCGAACAGCGCAACTCCGGTCGCCACCGAAACATTCAGTGACTCAACATGTCCCGGCATCGGTATGCTAATCAACTGATCACAACCTTCACGCACCAGCCGACGCATCCCCTTGCCTTCCGACCCCATCACCACCGCAGTCGCACCACTTAACCCTGCATCATAAATCGAGCATTCCGCTTCACCCGCCAAGCCAACCACCCAGAAGCCTGCCTGCTGTAACTTCTCAATCGAGCGTCTCAGGTTGGTAACGCGCAACACCGGCAACCGTGCCAGTGCACCACAGGCACTCTTTGAAACGACCGGTGAATGCAGATCAGCGGCATTATCCTTGGGCAGAACCACTCCGGCACAGCCAGAAGCCTCCGCTGTACGGATACAGGCGCCAAGATTGTGCGGATCGGTTACCTGATCGAGCAGAAGCACCAGCGGTTTTTTGTCTATCTCCAGAGCATCGAGCCAAGCCTCAAAGGTGAGTGCCGGCGCTTGCCCAGCCTCAACAACACGCGCTACCGCACCCTGGTGTGGCACCTCTCCTGCCATGCGTGCCAGCTTCTCCTTCGGCACAAAGGAGAAGCGAATGCCGCGGTCTTTCGCTAGATGAATCAGCTCGTTGATGCGCGGGTGCCGTTTACCCTTCTCAACCAATAGCTCATCGATCGCCTGCCCTGCTTCCAGCGCATGCTTCACCGCATGAATTCCTGCAATCACACTCATCCTACCTCCCCAAAGCAGTCCGCCCTCTTATTGACGTAGAGTCTGAAACGGCGCAAGGTATTCTCCGTATTTAGTGTAGGGAGCAATGTCCGGATATATGAGTGAAAAACAAGGAATTATTTCCCTGTATCACCACTGTTACATGCCGTAAGGGGAATAACATGGATTTCACCGACGAACAACAAAAGCAAATAGCACTTTCAATAAGAACTTTAGATAGATTGCAATCAGACTATGATAAATCTTTTGAGACCTATGACTCTGCAAAAGTTAAAGGAGGGTTTGCTGCATTTATAAGTGGCATACTGCTTTTAGGTGTTTTTACAGGCAACCATGAAGTTCAAGAAAGCATCGGCACACTAGGAGCTGGGATTTTACCACTTGTGTTTATTGGGGCAATTATATATTTCATTAGTGCACGGAAAAAATACCATCAAAAAATCACAGAGCATCTAGAAGCTGAACAGCCACTGTTTGATCTAGGGCTTTCGTATACACCAATAGGCAGACATTTTAGCGAAAGAAGGCTTGTTGTTTTAAAAACACGTGAAGAGCTAAATGTTAGTGACTTCGAAACAATGCATGTAACAAAATGCTCCAGCCAATACGTCCGCGATACGTCCTCCTTCGGATAGCGCAACCACTGCCTACGTAGCGGCTGTCCGTCAACACAGCGTTAGGAATACATCTCCCTGAATGAGGCCACAAAGGCCTCGAACATATCAACAGGCAGCCTGTTCACGCCTGCTGCTGCTTTTCTCCCGCCGCCGGTTGGGAACTGCATACATAGCTCGTCTGCACCGGATTTATTGCTGAGCGGCGCACGCACACTGACCCGATAATCCCCACTAGGAAGTACCGTTGCCAGCGCATGGGCACGATCAGGAAAATCCCGCGCCAACTCATTACCATAGACACCTGAAACACGGCGTGCCCAAGGTGCGTCGGGGAGCATAAACAGAGCGACATGACGCTCTTCCACCACCGCCTTCAAACTCTGCACTTGCGCCATATCCTCAGTGTAGCCCTGATCCAGCATGGCAAAGTCGGAGGACTCGGCAATAAATGCGAAAGGGTCAGCAAATGGACTGATGGCATGGTAAAGATCGGCAGGGTGGAAGTGGAGGTCATCCAGTGTAACGCCATAGCCATTGTAATTAATAAGTGTGCCCAACTGCTCTAGCTGCGCCAACTTCTCGCCGGAAAGATTCAAAGGATCTGCCGCCGTACGCGCTGCATCATAGAGATTATCGCCAAAAGCTGCTGCCACAGCCCACGGCAAATATACACCGTCTAGGTAATCGTTGATTAACAGGCTGGTGCAGACATTCGCATCGGTATTGATATGCACATCCAGACACTTAGATGCGGGAATGTCACCAGCAAAGTGGTGGTCGCAGTAAAAAACAGAAGCACCGCCATCAAGAATCCGCACCAAGTCATCACGATTTTTATCGAGCGAAATATCGAGCACAGTCACTCGATCACTATTGCCTGCATCAACCCGCTCAAGCAGTTTGATATCACGCTTCACACCTGTAATAAGCTCACTATCCAGAGGCTCTGCAAGTCGCAGCTGGTGCAGTGCGCAGATACCATCGGCATCACCATTAAATACGTCGAAGTATCTCATACGGCGAAGCTAGATGATTGCAATACTAATACCATCCGTTTTCCTTAAAGGAGAGCACCTCTCTGCCGGCAACCAGAAAGTGATCGAGCACCTTGATATCAAGCAGTGCGCTGGCCTCAGCAACATGTTTTGTTAGCTCAATATCTTCGCTACTTGCGCGTGGCGCGCCGCCAGGGTGATTGTGGAAAAGAATCATACCTTTGGCATCAAGCTCCAGCGCTCGCTTGATAAGGTTGCGCGGATAGACAGCCGCGCGATCCACGGTGCCTTCAAACATCACCTGTGAGGCCAGATGTCGATGCTGTTGATCGGTAAAGATAGCACCGAAGCACTCCATACCACGCCCCTGCACCGCCAAACGCAGTTGTGCCTTCACCTTCTCCGGTTTATCGTAAACTGATTTGCCACGTAGATCAGATGCGAGATAGCGCACCTCCACCTGCCGGATCAGTGATAGAAACACCGCACCCTTCTCACCGATACCTTCAACCTGCGATAGCTCAACCGTATTGGCATCAAACACACCCGCTAACGTGCCGAAGCTTTCGAGTAGCCGCTTGGCCAGTGGCTTCACATCTATTCGAGGGATGGCGTAGGTAAGCAGAAGTTCAAGCACCTCATAATCATGGAATCCGTCAAACCCGTTGACAGAAAAGCGCTTGCGTAGCCTTTCACGGTGGCCTTTTACACTCTCATCCATTCCCAAGCAGGTTAATACCGAACAAGGCAGGCTGTCCAGAACTCTCCTGCCAATTCGACATCACCCCCTGCAAATGTCTAAACTAAGGGCATGCGACACCTTCGCACGCAACTTATCGATCTTCTTGATCAAGCGCGGCAACAACATCAGATGGAAGATGTTCCGCTGCGCCTACGTGCAGTGCTGGTTCAGGATTTCTACGCACTGCTGCCAAAAGGGAAGCGTAAACGAGTGGATATGCGCTGCCGAACACTGACGCACGGCACCTTGCATCGGCATATTTTTACAGTGCGCTGCCCTGATCAGGCATTCTACCTTGATGCAATCAAAGGCTACCTATTCAAATGTGATATCCAGCCGATCAGCCAGCAGACCATGGTCGCCAGAATGGAGTGCGGCCAGGATGGTTGCATGCTGGAACTGCGCAAACCAGACATGCATGACGAAAACAACTTTATGTTTATCGCTCTGCATATTTCAGCCACAGTTACACCGGATATCGAGCCGCTTAGAAAAGATATCATGGCGATCCTGCAAGCGGTGGATCTTTCGGTAAAAGACTACCGCCCCATGCACAAGTTTGTTGCCCGCTCTGCTAAAAATATGGCAGCAACCAACGCATCCACTCTGCTGGAGTGGATCAATGACGACCATTTCCTCTACTTCGGAACCCTTCATGAGGATGGCAACCTTGGTGTGGCGAGAAACAGTCGCGCTTTTAAGCGTATTGCTCCCGGCCTTGCCGAACAGCTTGCCAGCAGAGAGCCAGCCACCGAGGTCGGCATTGCATGGCTCAGCCTGAGTACCAGTACCTGCTACCTTTACAGCGCTGCCAGTGTAGAGGTGGTGCGTATCAGCTGGCGGGGGGAAGGTGGCAAAATTGAAGAGACTATCATCATCGGGCACTTTTCTCGAAGCGCTCGGCACGCCAATGCCAGTTACCTTCCCCTGCTGGCAGACCACTGGCAAAAGCTAATTTCCGATCCGTTACTTCAACACTCCGCATTTTATCGTCGTGAGATTCGCACGCTATTTGATCGAATACCCAAGCGTATTTTAATGGCCAGCCAGCCCAATGACTGGCTAGAGCCACTCAAGGCCATCATTGATCTTGCGGGATCCATGCAGCTTGTTGCTCGACTGATACCATCAGTCGAAGGCGATATGGATACACTCATGGTTGCGATTACAGCCAAACGCTTCGGACCGCATGTTATGCAACACCTGATTCAAGCGCTTAATGATGCTGGACAGATTACGCATGGATATGACAACTTCGGTGTCGGGCCACATCGTATTATTTTAATTGGTATCAATCGTAGCAGCCCCGCCATAAGGCAGGAGAAGCTCGACAGGATCATTCTCGGCTGCATCACCTTCTGGAAAGACCTCGCCCGTATGGAGGTCATGCGTCGTGCTGACATATTCGATATTCCGGCAACACTGAAGGAGCTGGAGCGGCTTCCATCACTTTATCAAGATCTTTTTCCACCAACACAGTTCATCCGTGACCTGCAAATGCGCGAGAAGGTATTGCAAGGCGGGCAGACCCATGTGCATGTAACACCGCGAATCAAAGCAACTGGCGATGAGGTTGAGCTACATATCTATTCGCTCAAACAGCCGTCGCTGGGAACACTGGTCGATATCATCCGCGCCTTCGGACTCGACCCAATTCAGGAATCGCTTGTTCCTTTTGGTAAGGATGTGGAGTGCCCAGATAGCCCCGACAGTGAGTGTGACTGTATTCATATCAGCTCTCTCACATGCCGTGTACCATGCCACCTTGATAGTGAAGCATCTCAACGTCTCAAACATGGATTGACTCAGGTGCTTAACGATGCGGCAGATCACGATCCGGTCAACGCCCTCCTTATCTCTGCCGGACTGGAGATCGAACACCTCGCTGTGTTGATCACTCTGCGAAATCATCTGATTCAGCTACTACCCGATGCGGCCAAACTGCCACTCTCTGACATGATGCTGCGCCACCCAACCACCACTGCTGATCTATACCGGCTATTTGCAACCCGGCACCGCCCTGATATGCCAGAAACAGCACTGGCCGAAGCGCAGAAAGGGTTTACAGAAATATTAGGGACAGTTGAAAACCTGTCTGATGACCGCTGGTTCCGGGCACTGGCCGAACTGGTAGAGGCATCACTGAGAACCAATGCTTTTATTCGCAAAACCGGTGCCGCGATCGGCATCAAAATTGATCCGGGTAAGTTGAGTTACATACCGCACTCAGCCCCCTACCGAGAGATATTTGTTCACGGCATACATGTAGAAGGTGTCCATCTTCGGGCTGGTCCAGTTGCGCGTGGTGGACTACGTTTTTCTGATCGCCCCGCTGATTTTCGCACTGAAGTACTGGAGTTGAT
Source organism: uncultured Zetaproteobacteria bacterium (assembly GCA_964517705.1). Classification (GTDB taxonomy): domain Bacteria; phylum Pseudomonadota; class Zetaproteobacteria; order Mariprofundales; family Mariprofundaceae; genus Mariprofundus. Next base: position 12,425 of record CAZFCL010000009.1, read on the forward strand.
GCGTACCCAGGTTGTAAAGAATGGTCAGATTATTCCAACCGGATCAAAGGGCGGGTTTGTCGTTCGCGATGGCGCTGGCCCCGCTTTTGTCCTGGATCAATACCGTGCCTTTATTGATACGCTGCTATCGCTCACCGACACCCTTCACAAGGGCAAAGCAGTGGCTCCGGCAGGCATACGGGTTGCCAAAAGTGATATTGATGACCCCTACCTGGTAGTGGCTGCCGATAAAGGTACCGCACACTTCTCAGACGATGCCAATCAGTGCTCACTAGACACCAAATTCTGGCTTGGAGATGCTTTCGCCAGTGGTGGCCGCTATGGCTATGACCATAAAAAAGTGGGCATTACCGCACGCGGTGCCTGGATCTCTGCTGCACACCACTTTTCCAAACTGGGCATTGATGCCAACCGTGATCCACTTAGCTGTGTCGGCATCGGTGACATGAGTGGTGACGTATTTGGGAATGGCATGCTGCTTAACCCCAACTTACACCTTATTGCCGCATTTAATCATCGACACATCTTCCTTGATCCAAAACCGGATACAAAAAAAGCTTTCGCGGAGCGCAAACGTCTATTTGAGCATGCCGCTGGCTGGGATGGCTATAACCGCCAAGTGGTTAGTAAAGGTGGTGGTGTTTTTGAGCGCAGCGCCAAGCGCATTCCACTCCCCCGAAATGTGAGAAAGCTGCTTGAAGTTGAGGATAAAGCGCTCTCTGGCGAGGCATTAATCAGAGCCATTCTGGCCGCCCCGGTTGATCTGCTCTACAACGGCGGTATCGGCACTTATATCAAGGCTAGTAGCGAATCCCATGCCGATGTGCGTGACCCTGCCAACAGCAATGTTCGCATTGATGCGGCCGCTTTGCGCTGCAAGGTCATATGTGAAGGTGGCAACCTTGGGCTAACCCAGAAAGCTCGCATCGAATATGCGCTGGCCGGCGGCATCATCAATACTGATGCCATGGATAATTCCGCTGGTGTAGATATGTCCGATCATGAGGTGAATCTTAAAGTTCTATTTGCGACTCAACCGGAGAAGGAGCTTTCATTTAAGCAGCGCAACAGACTACTTGAGAGACTGACTGAGGCGATAACAGCACAGTGTCTTGAAGACAGCCTGCTGCAATCACGTGCACTGACACTGGCTGAAGCAAGGGCTTCTGTGCACCCACTCAGCCTGCGCCGACTTCGTGATAATTTAAACAGGGCAGGGTGGCTTGATGAAGCTATTGCACCGGATATCAATGAAAACAGCCTTCTGGGACTGCGGCCACAGCTCTCTATCCTGCTCGGGCAGGAGAAGAACCGGATTCATGCACACCTAAACAAAGAGGCATTTCACAAAAAGTGTGCATTCAATGAGAGGCTGCTGAGAAGCTATTTTCCTGCGGCACTACACAAACGCTTTGGCAGCCACTTTGCGCTTCACCCACTTGCTTCAGAGATCATTCACACCGTGGTGGCCAATCATATTGTAAACCACCTCGGCCTCGGCGCTGTACACCATTTAGAGAGCATGGTGGATCACTCGGTGGGCGATCTTATTGAGGCGCTTCTAATCAGTGAGTCTGTGCTAGAGACTGCGCCGCTGCGCGATGCAATCTGGCAATATATTCCTGATTCAGACCGAGCCATTCAGCTTCAGCTGGAGCTTCAAAAACAGACACAACACTTCGCCGAAGAGCTCTTGCGGCTATGCCCCATCAAGAAAATTGATCAGGCATGGGTTAAAAAGCAGCAACGGGGGCTCTCTGCCTTCTGTGGTTCAGTTATTAAGGGAGGCCTTTCTGCAACTAACACCACCGACTTGGACAGTGAAATATCTGACCGAATTGCAGTAATCTCCGAACTGGCTCACACAGTATGTGCGCTACACATATCCTCTTCGAGAGGGCTTCCGCTGGCACGCTGCCTATCGGCAAGCAAGGCCTGCCTCCGCCTGTTACCTATCTGGCAAATGGAGGAGCTTCTGCGCTCATCCGACTGGGGGCAACCCGATGCGCACAACCTGCGCAGGGAGTGGCTGCAAAGGCTGATACTTCTGGAGGAGAAGGCAACTTGCCACCTGCTTGATAACAGCAAAACCAACTTTGAGAAAATCGGCAGGAGCACTTGGCATCAACACCACCTCTGGCCACTGGTTGAGCCTTTTATGCGTGGCGCCAAAGAGGACGATACGGAATCGATAGAGGAGAGAGGGCGATCTGAATCGAGGCGCACCCAGCTGCTTCTTGGGTTAACACAGCTGGAGTCGATTATTGATAACAGTTAGTTAGGCAAATTCCGGTAGCAGCCCTGCCTCAAATACTGGCCCATCGACACAAACACGCCGATACTTCTCTTCACCGCTCTCAACCGTTTTCACCACACAGCCAGCACAGCCACCTATGCCACAAGCCATGTGCTCTTCGAGGCTAAGGTAGGTTGGCAGATCAAACTCTCGCCCCACTTTTGCAACAGCATGCAGCATAGGGTGTGGCCCACAGGAGAGCAGCACACAGCGTGCTCTCTCCTCACTACCAAGCGCCGTCAGATAGTCATGTGCCAAGCTTGGAACATGCCCCTCGTAGCACCCGTAAAGCCCGGCACTGGAGGCAAGGCGCGAAGGAATACCACGCTCTTCCAGTGAGCGAATAGCGAGGATGGCATTGCCACCTATGCCCGGCAAAAGGGTATCTGATGGCTTCAATGCAAACGGGAACTCAACCTCCGAGCCAGCAAACACCACACAATCCGCCACCCCTTGCAAGCGATCTGCGGTAAAGATCATGGGAGGAATACCAACACCACCACCTATTAAAATGTAACGTTTAGAGTGGTCGGAAAGATCAAATGACTTACCGATCGGGCCAAGCACTGGAACTGCATCGCCCACCTTCCGCTGCGATAGAAGGTGAGTACCCTCACCAATCGCCTTGTAGAGTAGATCAACCGTGCCATTCTCAGGATTAGTAAGCATGATTGAAATAGGGCGGCGCAGTGCTCGTTCATCTGAAACGCGCAGATGTACAAACTGCCCGGGAGCTGCGGCCGCCGCTACTTTCGGAGCCTTTAAGCGCAGCACAAACTGGTCGCTCGGGTGCGCTACATGCGCCAACACCTCAGCCTGCTCTTCAAATGCTGTGCTGTGATGGGGTTTAGCCACGCACTTCCCCTTCTGAAAATACAATCCGGCCCGCCTTGAGTGTGTGTGTGACAAGGCCTGTCACCTCTTTGCCATGCCACGGTGTATTCTTACCTCTGGAGACCAGTTTCTCACGATCCACTCTCCATGTTTTTTCGGCATCAAAGATACAGATATCCGCTTCAGCCCCTACAGCCAGTGTGCCTGACTCAAGGCCAAGGAGCCTAGCGGGATTGCAGGTCATTTTTGCAATCATGTCAGACATAGTAAGCACACCCGTGCGCACCAGCTCGAGTGACACCGGCAGCATGGTCTCCAGTCCAACAATACCGAAGGCCGCACAGGAGAGACCGCAGCGCTTATCATCCTCATGGTGGGGAGCATGGTCGGTAGCAATCACTTCAATGGTGCCATCTCTCAAGCCCTCCACCACCGCCTGACGATCCTCTTCCACCCTCAGTGGTGGGCTCATCTTGGCATCAGCGTTGTAACCAAGCACCTCCTCCTCCGTGAGTGCAAAGTGATGCGGTGCAGCCTCTGTTGAAACCTTTAACCCCTCAGAGCGAGCTTGCCTCACCATCTCCACGCCACCTTTCGTAGAGATATGGGCTACGTGATAGCGAGCATCGATACGACGCGTCAACATAATATCGCGGGCAATCATGCTATCCTCACCTTCAGTCGGCATGCCTGATACACCCAGTTGAGTAGATACCCACCCTTCATTGATCGCCCCCCCTGCGGTGAGCTCCTTCTCTTCAGCATGCTGAATCACCATAAAACCGAAGCTGGATGCATATTCAAGCGCTCTGCGCATAACACCCGCATGCCAGATCGGCATACCATCGTCCGAGAAGGCAACACACCCCTCGCGGGCCAACTCACGCATCTCGGTCAACTCTTTACCCTCGAGCTGCTTGGTAACCGCGCCGATCGGATGCACATTACAAAGATTTACCGCTTTTGCCCGCTCGATGATCTGGCGCGCAACAGCTGCATGGTCAATATGGGGGGAGGTATTAGGCATACAGCAGAGTGTGGTGACGCCGCCCGCCACCGCTGCCCGCGAACCTGACTCAACGTCCTCTTTCCACTCTTCACCCGGCTCTCTCAGATGCACATGCATGTCAATGAACCCCGGGCAAACCACCTTCCCGGTTGCGTCGATCACATCATCTGCTTTGCCATCATAGGAACCAACAGCGATCACCTTGCCACTCTTGATCCAGAGATCGGCCCTCCCATCCAGGTTGTTGGCCGGATCAATGAGATGCCCGTTTTTAATCTGCAACACACTCATGCTTCTTCTCCTGAACCACCACAGAGAGCTGTCAATACAGCCATACGAATGGCCACGCCATGCTCTACCTGTTGCAACACGTGACTCTTCACCGAGTCAGCAACATCGGTGGCGATCTCTACACCTCGATTCATTGGCCCTGGGTGCATCACGATGCAATCAGAGCCAGCCGCTGCCAGCCGCTTTGCATTTAGGCCATAAGTGTCGTGGTACTCACGCACAGAAGGGAAGGCGCAGTTGCCAGTGAGACGTTCAGTCTGTACGCGCAACATATAGACTGCATCCGAACCCGGCAGTGCTGCATCAAAATCGTGGTACACCTCACAGCCATAACGCTCAATATGTGATGGCAACAGTGTCTTCGGCGCCACAATGCGCATATGGTAACCAAGTTTCTTCGCCGCCAGGAGGTGTGACCGCGCAACGCGCGAGTGCGCAATATCCCCAACAATCGTGATGGTCTTTCCTTCGGGGCTTCCCCAGGCCTGCTTCAATGTTAGAAGGTCGGTAAGCAGCTGAGTCGGGTGCTCATGCGCGCCATCCCCTGCATTCACAATGGCTGTATTATCAAGATATTCAGCGAGGAACTCACAGGTTCCGGCCAGTGAGTGCCGAATCACCAGCACATGCGGCTGCATCGCCGCAAGCGTCTGGCCGGTATCAAGCAGTGACTCTCCTTTTTTGGTGGCGCTGGTTGAAGCGGAGATATTGATCACATCGGCCGAGAGGCGCTTACCGGCAATCTCGAAGCTGGTGCGTGTGCGTGTGGAGTTTTCGAAAAAGAGATTAATAATCGTTTTGCCGCGCAGGGTTGGCGCCTTTTTCAGCGAGCGGCGATTGATGTCAATAAAGGAGTCCCCGAGGTTGACCAGATACTCGATCTGCTCCCGGTCAAGCTCGGCAATACCGAAAAGGTGTTTGAATGGTTTCATGATTTCACCTGCCTCTGCTCAATCATCCACTCCCCCTCCGTTACCAGTTCCACCGTACAGTCAGCCGGTGCATCAACGGTTAATCCCACGCTTTTAGCAGCAATCGGTAGCTGCCTGCCACCGCGATCTACCAACACAGCCAGGCGAATGGATGCGGGTCTGCCATAATCGAAGATCTCTTCCATAGCAGCGCGGATGGTGCGGCCAGAATAGAGCACATCATCTACTAGCCAGATATGCTTACCCGTAACATCGAATGGCAGCTCACTACGTCTCACCAGCGGACTTGGCGCAATGGTATCAAGGTCATCGCGGTAAAAACTAATGTCGAGATTGCCTCGCTCCACCTCTGCACCGCGCTTCTCGAGGCGTTGCTGAATCGCATCGGCCACCTTTGCGCCACCACGGTGAACCCCCACCAGCCAGACCTGCTGATCGACGATACTCTCGCTTATCTCATCCAGCGCACTTTCAACTATGCGGTGATCAAACAGTATTGAACCACTCACGGTTTCACCTCCGGGTGCGTGGAAAGAAAATCCTCTAGAATAATAGCCGCAGCTGTTTGATCGATTTTCTCGCGCACCTTCTTCTCACTTAACCCCTGCGCGTAAAGTCGCTCTTTGGCCGACCAGCTTGAGAGACGCTCATCCTGAAAGCAGACTGGCAAATCCACCACGCCTTCCAGTTGATTCACTGCTACTCGTGCATCCTCTGCCTGCACACCTTCGCTGCCATCCATATTCAGAGGCAGCCCGACAACAATACCCTTGGCACCATATTCATGAAGAATTTTAAGTAGCTGCTTCGGCCAGCCCTGATCATTCCTGTGAAGGCAGGTCACGCCCCGGCAGCTCATGCCAAGACGATCACACACCGCCACGCCAATACGCTTCATGCCAATATCAAGCGCAAGCAACGGCAGCTGGAAATTTCTGGAAATTTGTTTTGGGAAAAGGGGCTCTGCTCTGGAACTCGATGTCACAGTATCAGTGATTGAGCAGAATGCGGTCTTCATTAAAGCCGAGATTCTGCAATGTTTCGGTGCACGCGTCCACCATTGCGCTCATACCGGCCAAACAGGCCACTGCATTGCTACCATCCGGAGCATCGGCTTCAAGCGCATGCTGCACATAACCAATCGGGCCATCCCAACTCTCATGCCCAATCTCAAGTGTAATGGAGACCTCGATATTATAACGGGACAGCTCATCCAGCTCTTCGGTGAGAAGCTGATGCATTTCACTTAAGAACCCGGCGTAAATTGATACCTTTCCATACTCTTCACGATGGCAAATAATGCTGCGCCAAAGGCTTCGAAGCGGCGCAATGCCAGTGCCTACACCGATCAGGCAGCGATCACTTACCTT
>CAZFCL010000010.1:0-5022 GCA_964517705.1 uncultured Zetaproteobacteria bacterium
ATAAAATCGAACTGCTATTTTGCTTGAACTAGCGTGAGGTTCCTGCGAATCTTGCCCGATGATAAGGGAGCATGTAACTATCCTCAGTCGCACACACTCAGAGGCATATAGATGCAGCTAAAGCGGATTGAGCTGGCTGGATTCAAATCCTTTGTCGACCCCACAAAAATTGATCTTGATGACGGCTTAACAGCGATTGTTGGCCCCAATGGCTGTGGTAAATCGAATATTGTCGATGCACTGCGTTGGGTATTGGGCGAACACTCAGCCAAGCACCTGCGCGGCGGTGTGATGGACGATCTTATTTTCCAGGGCTCGGATACACGTCCGCCGGTTGCTGTTTGCGATGTTGAGCTCACCTTTGCTATTGAGCGTGGCGCCCTTCCCAGCCCTTACCATGAACATGAAGAGATTAGTGTCCGCCGCCGCTTGACCCGTGAAGGCGGCTCCGATGCATTTATCAATGGCAAGATGGTGCGCCTGAAAGATATTGTTGACCTCTTTCTTGATACCGGCATCTCTACTCGTGCTTATGCCATCGTCGAACAGGGTTCGATCTCTCGCATGGTTACCGCCAAACCTGATGAGCGGCGGGTGATTTTTGAGGAAGCAGCAGGCGTGATGAAATACAGGTCGCGGCGCAGAGAGGCCGAGCGCCGCATGAAGGATACACAGCAGAATCTTGATCGTGTGCTCGATCTGCTGGAAGAGGTGCGTACGCAGTGCCGTGGCTTGAAGCAGCAGGCAGGTCGTGCTGAGCGTTTCAAGAAGCTTCAGGATGAATTCTCACACCTGCAGTCAGTCAGTCTGGGCCTGCGCTATCAGAATCTGAAGGCGGGCTTTTCGGAGACTGAACAGCGACTGGCAAAAGCGCGTTCAGCAGAGGCAGAGGCATCCCGACTGCTGGCGGCTGCTGAGAAGCATGTTGCGGAGGCACGCGAAAATGTTGTCGGGTACGAAAATGAGGCGCAGACATCACAGGATCAACTGCGCGAAGCCGAACGACATCGTGCGGATCTACAGCAGCAGGCGGAGCGTATTTCTGGTGACCGTCGCCTGCTCACTGAGCGCAAGGCGGCTCTGGGCAGCCGTATTGATGAGGCAAATCATCACCTTGTGCGTATGGGTGAAGAGTTTGAGGTGGCAGAGAAACGCCTGCATGAACAGGATGACTCGGAGCTTCGGTCACTGAAGTCGGTTGCAAGCAAAGAGGTTGAACAGGCTCAGCTCAGCTTCCAGCAGCAGGGCTTGGAGCGCGACAATAGACTTTCCGAATTTGAACGCTTAAGACATAGCGGTGAGCAGGTGGTTCAGCAGCGTGAAAAGGCTGAGGCAGCCCTGCTGAGGTTGCATGAGCGGGAGAGCCACTTGGCTGGCCAGATCTCAGAGGTTGAGGCAGAGATCAGCGGTAAATCGGGGGCCGTTAAAGATAGCGACAAGCTTCTTGCAGCCACCGAAAAGGCGCATAAGAGAGCGCAGCAGTCGCTTGAAGTGGCGCAGAGTGAGCTAAATCGTAGTCGAACTGATCGTGAAGCTGCGGCTGTTGCCCTTGCCGCAAAGGAGGCGGAGCTGCGTGAGCTGAAAGGCATGGTGCAAGAGCTCCGCGGGCAGACCAAAAGCCAGGATGTTTCGGATGAACTTCGTGACAGGTTGAGATCGCATGGTGCGGTCTGGGTGGATGAGTCTCTCAATGTTCCTGAGGGCCTGGAGGCTGCAGTCGCCGCGGCACTGCGAGGGCGCTCTGCCGATGCACGCATCTCTATCAACCCTGATGCTGAAAGCTGGAAGTCACTGTTTGGAGAGGTGGCTGACACACCTGTGGCTCTCTTTGCCGGTAGCAAAAAAGGCGCAACAAAAACTGCTTCACAGTCGCTGGCAGGCGCAATCGGGCTGGATGGTGATCACCCGTTATATGATCTCTTTGCACCGATCGCACTGGTGGATGATATGGCGCAGGGGCTTGAGAGTAGTGAAAGCTGCGTGAGCCGTGATGGTTGGCGCTTCGAGCCCGATGGGTGGCTGGTTCCGCCAGCAGGGAGCCGAACAGCGAACCGCCTTGCGACCCAGAGAAAGTTGCGCGATAGCGAGCGCAAATTGGATCGTGCTGAAACAGCACTTGTAACTGTTTCCAAGGCATTCACCGACGCGGAGATTGAGTTAGAGCAGCAGCAAACAACATGGCAGCAGGCTCATGTTGAGCTTACCCGCAGTGAAAGCGAGTGGCACAAGGCAGAGGCGGCTGTTGCACATATAAAGACAGAACAGGCAGCACTGCTGGAGCGGCAGCAACGGCTGCAATCTGATCTTGCCGAGGCAGGCAGTGAGCAGCAGCACTGGCAGCAGCAGCTGGATCAGGCTGGTGGCGTGGATCAGGAGGCGCTTGCGCAGGCAGAGAAGATGCTCAATGTGCAAAATGAGGTGGTGGAAGGTGCAGCCCAGCAGCTCAATCAGGCCCGAACCGGGTTGGCGCAGGCGGAGCAGTCGTTGGCGCTTTTTGCGCAGGCACAAGAGAATATTCGGCGCGAGTGCGAGCGCTTGCAGCAAGAGCAGCTGCGCCTGAAGAGCCAGACCGAGTCTGATGGTGAGCGCCTTCAGCAGGCAGAGGGCGAGTTGGCAAAGGTACGTAGCGATAGTGATCTTGATCAACAGCTGGCAGCAGCAGCCGAAGATGTCGAGAAGATGCACCAGTCAATGAATACGGTGCGCCAGCAGGGGCATCAGCTTCAGCAGGTACAGCATGAGGGTGAGCGTGCGGAGCGACAGGCGCGCCAGCAGTTACAGCTGGCTTCCGAGCAGCGTCAGTCCATTGAGCTTTCTGAAACTCAGGATGCAACTCGGTTGCAGGATCTGAAAGAGGAGATTGAAACACGCTGCCAGGTCTCTGTCTCCGAGCTGCTGAAGCAGATAGATGCCATGGAAGACATGGATGATTCAGAGGCAATGATTGCACGCACGCAACAGCTTTCTGATCGTCTGGAACGCTTTGGACCGGTGAACCTTCTGGCGATTGAAGAGTTTGATCAGGCGAGTGAGCGCGAAACATTTTTGTCTGAGCAAGCGGGCGATCTTGAATCAAGCCTTGCGACTCTGGGCGACACCATTTCTCGCATTGATCGCACTACACGTCAGCGTTTCCGCGAGGTGTTTGATCAGACCAATGCACACTTTAAGCAGACTTTCCCACAGCTTTTCGGTGGAGGCCGCGCCGAACTGCGACTTGACTCCGATGATGTGCTAACAGCGGGTGTTGAGGTCATTGCGCAGCCACCGGGCAAGCGACTGCAGGATGTCGGCCTGCTCTCTGGCGGTGAAAAGGCACTTACCGCCGTGGCTCTTGTGTTCTCAATCTTTAAAATCAAACCAGCACCTTTTTGCGTGCTCGATGAGGTGGATGCCCCGCTCGATGATGCCAATGTTGGACGTTTTGGTGATATGGTGCGTGAGCTTTCAGGGCGAGTGCAGTTTCTTGCCATCACACATAACAAGATCACCATGCAGCAGTCTGATCGCCTGATTGGCGTCTCGATGCCTGAGCCTGGCGTTTCAAAGATTGTCGCTGTGGATATGGAAGCTATTCCCAGTTAGTGGTGGGCACTCTCCATCAGATCCTTCGATCTTGCTCGGCTATCAAACTTCCCTAGTCTGCGCCGCCTTATGAAATCGGATACCGCTAAATTACAGAGTCTGGACAGGCTATTTATCAAAACATATGGCTGCCAGATGAATGAGTACGACTCTGGTCGCATGGCAGATATGATGAAGCAGGCATATGGACTGCGACTCGTTGCTGAGCCAGCCGATGCGGATATCATTCTGATGAACACCTGCTCGGTACGTGAAAAGGCGGAGGAGAAGGTCTACTCCGAGCTTGGCCGCTACAAAAAGCTGAAAGACAAAAGGCCGGACATGATTATCGGTGTTGGGGGCTGTGTGGCGCAGCAGGAGGGTGAACGTATTCAGCAGCGGGCACCTTATGTCGATGTTGTGTTTGGGCCACAGACTTACCACCGCCTGCCTGAGATGATCAAGGAGATTCGCCGCGATCGTGTTCACCTTGCTGAAACGGATATGCCCGAGATCGAGAAGTTCGATCACCTTCCCAAACAGAGTGCACATGCTGTATCCGGCTGCGTGACGATTATGGAAGGGTGCGATAAGTTCTGCACATTCTGCGTGGTGCCTTATACGCGGGGCCCAGAAATTTCGCGCCCGGTAGATGATGTTCTCGAAGAGTGCCGCCAGTTGCTAAGTGGTGGAGCGGTTGAAATCAGCCTTCTGGGACAGAATGTGAACGCCTATCGTGCCATTGGCCCAGATGGTGAAGAGTGGGATTTTACCATGCTGCTTTATGCCGTTGCTGAGCTGGGTGATTTGAAACGGCTTCGCTTCACAACCAGCCATCCGATGGAGATGACTAGTGAGCTCTGTGTCGCCTTCTCTGAGATTCCGCAGCTAATGCCATATTTGCATCTGCCGGTGCAGAGCGGGTCAGACCGCATGCTGAAAGCGATGCACCGTGGCCATGATCGTGAAACATATTTCCACATCATCAAGGAGCTGCGGGAGCAGTGCCCAGGTATTGCGCTCTCTTCTGATTTCATTGTTGGATACCCGGGCGAAACCGAAGAGGATTTCGAGGCGACACTCGATCTCGCCCGGCACGTTATCTATGACTCCTCTTTCTGCTTCAAGTACTCCCCGCGTCCGGGGACACCTGCCTCGAAGTCAGACGATAGTGTCCCAGAGAGTGTGAAGGATGAGCGTCTGCAGCGCCTTCTATCACTGATGCGTGAGCAGACCCGTGAAGGGATGCGGCAGCAGATTGGCAAGGTGGTTGATGTGTTGGTTGAGAAAGAGGGGCGTGATGAGGGAGATATGGCTGGCCGAACCCCCGACTTCAGGATTGTCCACTTCAAAGGTCAGAGGCGTCAGATCGGGCAGGTTATGCCGATGCGAATTGTTGAGGCATATGGCCAATCTCTAAGGGGTGAGTTGATTCTTGCTGGCGAATAGAGGCATCAT
>CAZFCL010000010.1:5032-18521 GCA_964517705.1 uncultured Zetaproteobacteria bacterium
ATTAGCCAGCCATGACCATTTCTCTGCGCCTTGAGGCGCATGATGCAGCCTTTTTGCGACGCCTGTGTGGTGCCGGCAACCGCATACTTGGCAGAATTGAGCAGTTTTATCAGGTGCACTTTAACGGCCAGCCTGGTGCGTGGGATATTGAGGGCGCGCGTGCCGCCGATGCACGAGATGCTATGTTACGTCTTGAGGCATATGCTGCATCCAGATCTGGAGAGATCACTGATATCGACATTGAGGCTATTTTAAAGGATAGTTTGAAGGATATGATGCAGACAGACTCTACTTCCGCAGAGAGCAGAGGCGTGTTGATTGCTGGCCGGCGCCATATTGATGGTAAGACAGCCAACCAGCGTAGCTACCTTAAATCCATTTTGAAACAGACGCTGACGCTGGCTGTTGGCCCTGCCGGCTCAGGCAAAACATACCTGGCAGTAGCAGCGGCAGTTTCAGCGTTGAACAGTAATCGTGTGGAGCGCATTATTTTGACGCGCCCAGCTGTTGAAGCAGGTGAGAGGCTTGGCTTTCTGCCAGGTGATCTGCAGCAAAAGGTTGACCCTTACCTGCGCCCTCTTTTTGACGCGTTGGCCGATATGCTCGGTGTTGAGAAAATGAATGCGATGCTGGAGCAGGGGCGTATTGAGGTGGCACCACTTGCCTATATGCGTGGCCGTACCTTGAATGATGCCTTTATTATTCTTGATGAGGCGCAAAATACGACGCGTGAGCAGATGAAGATGTTTCTCACCCGTCTTGGTTTTGGCTCGATCATGGTGGTGACCGGCGATGTCACCCAGATTGATCTGCCACAGCATCAGAAGAGTGGATTGCTGCATGTGTTACAGGTGCTGGAGCATGTTCCCGATATTGGCATCTGCCGTATGACTGGCCGCGATGTGGTTCGGCACCAGTTGGTTGAGAAGATTGTCGATGCTTATGAGGGGCTGGAGAAGCGAGCCAGTGACCAGAAAAAGCCGTGATCAACATCGTTGTTGATGAAGAGGTCGAGGAGAGTTTCGATCCTCCATCGGGCATTGTAAATGCGGTAATGACTGCATGCGAGGTTGCCGGCTATAAGCGGCAGGAGCCAAAGCTTTGCATCCGTTTTGCACCGGACTGTGAATTAAAAGGTCTCAACACTGCGTGGCGGGATAGAGATAGTGTGACAGATGTCCTCTCTTTTCCGATGCAGGAAGCGCCTGATTTCAACTTTTCTGAGCCACTTGGAGATATTGCGCTCGCTGTTCCCTTTATTGTTGAAGAGGCAAAGCGCCTTGGTCTGCCGTCGCAGGACCATGTTTTGCACCTGATTGTACATGCGACTCTTCACCTGCTTGGATTTGACCATGTGAAGGATAGTGATGCAGATGAGATGCAGTCACTGGAGATTGTGGCGATGCGTGTGCTTGGGCTGCATCACCCCTATTCACAGGCGATAGAAGAGAGGCAGGAGAGTTTATGAGTGGTCCGATTCAGAAGTGGCTGCATCGAATACGTGAATATTTGATCAGACATCTGCGCCCAGGGCGTGATGAAGGTGAATTGCTGGCAGTTCTCGGCCGAGCAGAAGCGGTACAGTCGGATGAACAGCGCTCCATGTTGGAGCAGATGGTCACCTTCAACGATACGCGTGTACGTGAGGTGATGATACCGCGCTCAGAGATTCATGCGGTGGCTGTGGGGGCCTCTCTTGCTGAAGTAGAGAATATGCTGACAGAGCACGGTGTCTCTCGATTGCCGGTGATGGAGGCTGATATCGACCATATACTTGGTGTTATTCATACCAAGGATGTTCTGGCTGCCAGAGTGCGTGGTGAGACACTCTCACTAAAAGATGTGGTTCGCCCATGTCTGCGCGTGCTGGAGCAGGAGCGGGTATCCGGCCTTCTTGAGGAGATGCGGGATCACGCATGCCATATCGCCATGGTACTTGATGAGTATGGTGGCACGGCCGGCCTTGTCACACTATCCGACCTACTTGATGAAATTGTCGGTGAGATAGGTGATGGGAGTGAAGAGGAGGAGTGCAAGCTTCTCCCTGATGGCGGCTACCTGGTGCTGGCGCTTATGCATATTGAGGAGCTGTGCGAGGAGCTCGGTATTCAGTTGCCGCAGGGTGATTATGATACTGTCGGCGGCTGGATCACCTCACGGCTGGCAAGGATTCCGAAGGTCGGAGAGATTGTAACACTGGATGGTTTGCAGGTTCATGTTCTTGAGGCTGATCCGCGCCGCATCATCAAAATTCGCGTAGTTCATACGCAGGAAGGAAAGACAGATAATAGCAGTGAGTGATAATCCGAAGCTGCGGGTGGTTTTGGCGCTCGCGCTTGGCGGATTGATGCCATTCACATTCTCCCCTTTTGATTTTAGCTGGTTAGCCATTCCTCTACTGATCGGGTTTTTGTGGCTTATTTGTCAGGGGTCACCATTTAAGAGTGGGTTCTGGTTTGGATTTGGCTGGTTTGGATTTGGCGCATGGTGGTTGGCACCCACTCTGCACACCTATGGCCACTTGCCGTGGGTAGTCGCAGGCTTTTGCGTGATTTTGGTGGGTAGCGTGATGGCGCTGTTTCCAGCGCTGTGGGCGTGGCTGGCAACAAAGTGTGGCGGCAGATCACACTGGCTCATATTCACTTTTCCAGCCGCCGCTGTGGCCGAAGAGTGGTTACGTGGACATATCTTTACAGGGTTACCGTGGACAGCAATCGGTAACCTGATGCTGAATACACCAGCCATTGGCTGGGCATCGTGGTTTGGTGTTTATGGGCTTACGTTTATCCCCGCTCTTCTGGCAGCCGCACTGTTTATTCTTATCACGCATAAGAATAAGAAATGGGGCGCTGCCGGCATTGCTGTTGCCATACTATTGATACTTACTGCCCCACAATCGATGCAGGGAGATAGTGAAAAAAGTTATCGTGCTGCTCTGGTTCAGGGGAATGTTCCACAGGATCAAAAGTGGGATGCTCGTTTTCTGAGTGAAACCATGAATCGCTATACCGATCTTTCACTGCAGGTGGCGAGCAATAGTGATGTTATTATCTGGCCTGAGGCTGCTGTCCCTTTCTTTCTAGAGCGTGCTCCAGCGTGGGAGGAGTGGCTCAATGAGAAGGCGGGGCGGTGGCAGACACCGCTACTGTTCGGTGGCCTGAAGCTGCTCGGTGAGAATAGGGCCAATAATGGGCTATTTGCCAAAGATACAGAGCACAATGAGTATGCATTTACCGGCAAGCACCACCTGGTCCCATTTGGCGAATATGTACCATCGTGGGTGCCGTTTGTGCGCACACTGGTGCCTGAGATTGCCAATTTTGAGCCTGCTGAGGACTCAGGTGTTGTAGAAGCGCGAGGCATCCGTTATGGCGCGTTAATCTGCTATGAGTCGCTGTTTCCTGAAGAGTCCAGGGCGCGTGTTCAAAATGGTGCACAGGTATTGGTGAACGTGACCAATGACGCGTGGTATGGCACCTCGCCTGCTGCTTGGCAGCATTTTCAGGCAGCGCGTGTGCGTGCTATAGAGACAGGGCGTTATGTTTTACGTGTTGCCAACACTGGTATAACGGCCATTATCGCACCAGATGGTCAGGTAACTGCCAGCATTCCGTGGTGGAGTCAGAAGGCATTGGTTGGGGAGTTTAAGCTTTCCGAATCGATTACGCCCTATGTGCGCTGGGGAGATATGCCTCTGCTGGCGCTGCTGATTTTGTTGGCTATTCCACTGCTGGCTAGAAGAAGGGAGCCCAGAAAGAGGGAGTATATATGAGCAGAGAGCAGGTGTGCGTGTTGGGAGCAGGCTCGTGGGGAACGGCCCTGGCTTTGCTATTGGCTCGAAGCGGTGCGCGCGATGTCTGGCTGGTTGCCAGAGACAGAGAGCAGGTCGAAGTCATTGCATCGAAGCGGGAGAATAGTCGCTACCTTCCGGGCATTTATCTGCCCGATAATATCCGGCTCACAGATGATGTGGGTCATGCGACTCAGAATATTGGTGCCTGCATTTATGCACTTCCCTGTATCGCTGCCGATAAGTATCTCCCACTTTTAGCAGATGGCGACTACCCTGTGATTGCTGCCTGTAAGGGTCTTCACCCCGAAACACTGTTGAGAATAGATGAGGTAATGGCTGGATATATTCCTCGGGAGCGTATTGCTCTGCTGTCAGGCCCCTCATTTGCTGCTGAGGTCGCACAGGAGAAGCCGACCGCGATTACGATGGCGGCAGAAACATTGCCGCTTGCTTCGGCAGCAGCAGCCTTTTTTGATGATACCAATTTTCGTGTCTATCTATCCGATGATCTTGTCGGCGTAGCGATGGGTGGTGCACTGAAGAATGTCATTGCCATTGCCGCAGGCATGGCCGATGGACTCGGCCTTGGCCATAATTCGGTAGCGGCCACAGTGACCCGGGGCTTGTCTGAAATGGCTCGTTTGAGCGCAGCCTGTGGCGGCCGCACAGAAACCTTGATGGGGCTTTCGGGGCTTGGTGATCTGGTGCTCACATGCACGGGCGAGCTGTCGCGCAATCGCCAGTTTGGGATCGCAATTGCTAAAGGAATGAGCTGTGAATCGGCTGCTAGGCAGGTTGGTCAGGTGGTTGAGGGGATTCGCACGGCCAGAGCAGCCAGTCAGCTGGCTGATAACTTTAAAGTAGAGTTACCATTGATGCAGAGTGTGCACCGTGTACTGGATGGGGAGTTGGAAATCCAAGCTGCTGTCGCAGAGTTGATGACGAGGCCGGAGCGTTCGGAGTAGGTGGTGGGTGACGAGGATCTATTTGCCGAGGCGATGCGTAAGGTGCGGCCAATTACGCCTTCAAAAAAAGTCGAAGTAGAGAAACCGAGAGCGAAAAAGAAGCCACCTGTTAGTAAGCAGATTCACACCGTTGATATCAAAAGAGCTCAACACATGAAGCCTCCTCAGATCACAGATGACCCATGGCGACTGGTGGCTGATGGTGTATCCCGTGAGCGCTTAAAACAGCTCTCATCAGGTCGGCCACCTATTGATCTCACCATCGATCTTCATGGCGCAACACGTGATGAGGCGCTTGCAATATTGACCAGTAAAGTCGAAGAGATGCTGATCAATGGTAAGCGGGTGCTCTGTATTATTCACGGGCGCGGCCTACATTCACCGGATAAGCCTGTTCTAAAGGAGGCAGTATATCGTTGGCTCCGTGAGGGCGCGTATGCCTCCTCTGTACTGGCTGCGATTCCTGAATCAGGAAGCGGTGGCGGCGCTTGCCGTGTATTACTGCGTAGACGGTAACGGGGTACTATAAAAAGTACTGTCCGAACTTAGCTTCCTTGCTAGACTAGCAGCATGATGAGATATGTGCTGTTGCTGGTTTCACTTTTTGTATTGTCGTCCTGTGCTACTTTTGTTGAAGAGGGAGCAGCACCAGCTCCACCTGATACGGCACCGGCAAAGGTGTTCATACCTGCTGATGAGGCAGCCACGAAAGAGAGCGCACCAAATCTTCATAAGGAGCTTGGTGCTCCCGATAGTGATGTGGCGGTAGATGTGCGCTCTTACCAGCGTGAGGATGGCGCCACGCTCACCGAGTATGCGGTGCACGGTCGTGTGTATAAGATCAAGGTTCAGCCTGCCGGCGATTTTCCTGCCTACTACCTCTATGATCGTAATGGTGATGGCTCCTTTGAGCCACAGCAGCATGGTATGGGGCCAAGACTTTCTCCACCAACCTGGGTGTTACAAGAGTTCTAATAGTGCGGGCTACGCCCCCATCCCTCACCCTGATCACAGATAGTCGTAGATATCCAGAGGAGATGTTTCTCGATACTCTGCATGTTGCGCTTAAGTGTGGCGTCGATGCTGTTCTTCTGCGTGAAAAGGGGATGAGTTCAGCAAAGCTGCTGGCCTTTGCCTCCAGATTGCGTGAAGTCACCTCTACCTACAATGCCGCCCTCTACATTCATACACAGGCGGATGTTGCTCGGGCTGTTGGTGCCGAGGGTGTTCATGTTAGTGCGGGCGATATCATTAATATGCCAGCCATCGAAGGTTGGTTGAATAATCCGGAGAAAACAGTTTCTGCCTCCTGCCACTCACTTGAGGAGATGCGCCTTGCAGAGGAGCACGGGGCGGATTTCCTCTTTCTATCTCCGCTGTTTCCTACTGCAAGCCACCCAGGAGCCGCTCACTTAGGGGCAAGCAGGTTTCTTGACATGGCTTCACAGTGCCGATTGCCGGTCATTGCGTTGGGCGGCATTGATGGCGATAACTGCCGTGAGCTTAGGGGTAGGCGTATGGCGGTTATCAGTGCGATTCTCGGTGCGAATGATCCTAGCGAGGTCACAGCCACCCTTGCTGCCGCCGCTTCTGAAGTATGAGAGCCTTTTTCAGCCTGCCTGATTGACCCAGTCCTATAAAGTAGAGCAGACAATTGTCCTGAGCGTGGTAGGGCCATAGAGTGCTGACCCATGAATCACGCTTCTATTGAGCTGCTCTCTCCAGCCGGAACCATTCGCAATATGCGCTACGCCTTCGCCTTTGGTGCGGATGCTGTATATGTCGGTCAGCCGCGTTACTCACTACGTGTGCGTAACAATGATTTTGATCTGGAGAATTTGAGAAAAGGCATTGATGAGGCGCATGCACTGGGGCGAAAGTTTTTTGTCGCCAGCAATCTTCTGCCGCATAACAATAAGTTGAAGCGCTACTTGGAACATATGCAGCCGGTGGTCGATATGCAGCCGGATGCACTCATTATGGCCGACCCGGGATTAATGATGATGGTGCGTGAGAAGTGGCCAGAAGTACCGATCCACCTCTCTGTGCAGGCCAACACCATGAACTGGGCGGCGGTTAAGTTTTGGCAGTCAGCTGGTGTGAGTCGCATTATTCTTTCGCGCGAACTTTCACTCGATGAAGTGGAAGAGATTCGCCAACGCTGTCCCGATATCGAGCTTGAGGTGTTTGTGCATGGTGCGCTCTGCATCGCTTACTCCGGCCGCTGTCTTCTCTCTGGCTATTTCAATCATCGTGATGCCAATCAGGGAACATGTACCAATGCCTGTCGCTGGGAGTATGGTATGGAGGGTGCCTCCGAGGATCTGTCGGGCGATGTGATTCCGATTCAGGCAGTTGCTGATCTGAAAAATCCGGAGCCATTTGCTGATACGGGGGGTGTAGAGCGCCACCCGTTGGCAGACAGTGTTTATACACTGACCGAGCCAAATCGCCCGAATGAGCAGATGCCGGTATTTGAAGATGAACACGGCACCTACATTATGAACTCAAAGGATCTTCGTGCTGTGCAGCACGTTGAACGGCTGGTGAAGATTGGTGTGGATTCACTGAAGATCGAGGGGCGCACCAAGTCGCACTATTATGTAGCACGCACCGCACAGGTGTATCGGCAGGCAATTGATGATGCTGTGACAGGCCATCCATTTGATGAATCACTAACGCACCAACTCAATATGCTGGCAAATCGTGGATATACGGATGGTTTTTACACCCGTAAACGTAGCTCTGCCTCACAGAACTATGATACCGGCTCATCCACGTGGACGAACCAACGTTTTGTCGGTGAGGTGGTTGGGTATGATGAAGAGAAAGAGCTTGCCGAGGTGGTGGTGAAGAACAAGTTTTCAGTTGGTGATTCCGTTGAGCTTATCAATCCGGGCGGCAATCACACTTTTATTGTCAAATCGATTAACGATGCCCGCTACGGTAACCCGATGGAAGTGGCACCGGGGAGTGGCCATCAGGTGAAGATACCACTCTCCGTAAAACCGGATATGCACGCACTGCTGGCGGTAAACCTTTCGGCTTAATGGCTCCTTCAAGCATGTGAGGGGCTAACAGTTTAGTGAATTTTCTGCGATACTGCGCCGCGGTTGGTGCTAGCCAACCCTGAAAAGAGCGCTGCTCGGGGGCCTGATAGTCATGGCAATGAAGTATAATACAGACGATCTTCGCATCAGCGGTGTGAGTGAAATTGCCGCACCGGAAAAGGTGCATGGTGAGTTCCCCATTAGTGAAGTGGCGGCGCGCACTACCCATGATGCTCGCGTGGCAATTCATGATATTCTACATGGTGAGGATGACCGTCTGTTAGTGGTGGTTGGCCCTTGTTCGATCCATAACCCTGAAGCCGCGCTTGAATATGCCAAACATGTATCCCGTATGCGGGATGAGTTAGGTGAGGATCTGTTGATTGTGATGCGCGTCTATTTCGAGAAGCCGCGTACAACGGTGGGTTGGAAGGGGTTAATTAACGACCCCAACCTTGATGGCACCTTTGAGATCAACAAGGGCATTCGCCTTGCTCGCAAACTGCTTCTTGATGTGAATGAGCTGGGTGTGCCCGCAGGCACAGAGTTCCTGGACCTGATTACACCACAGTATGTCGCCGATTTGGTGAGCTGGGGTGCGATCGGTGCGCGTACCACCGAGTCGCAGGGGCACCGTGAATTGGCCAGTGGCCTTTCATGCCCGGTTGGATTCAAGAATGGTACTGATGGTGGCTTTCAGGTTGCCATTGATGCGATTCATGCCGCTAAGCACCCACATGTTTTCATTTCACTGACTAAGGCTGGTAAATCTGCGATTTTTTCAACGGCTGGAAATGATGACTGTCATATTATCCTTCGCGGGGGCAAAGAGCCGAACTATGATAGCCAGAGTACCGCACGTGCCGTGAGTGAGCTGGAGGCGGCCAAGCTTAGCTGTAGCCTGATGGTGGATTTCAGCCACGCTAATAGCCGCAAACAGTTCAAGCGACAGGTTGAGGTGGGTCGTGATGTTGCCGATCAGGTCGCGGCTGGGAATCACTGTATCTCTGGCGTGATGATTGAAAGTCATCTACATGAAGGGCGTCAGGATGTAGTAGCTGGTGAGAAGCCTGCGTTTGGAATTAGTGTTACCGATGCCTGCCTGGGCTGGGAAGATAGTGAAGAAGTGCTGAGAGTGCTGGCTGAGGCGGTGCGTAAGCGAAGAGCTGGTTAATTAGCCGAACAGAAAACGAAAAAGGCGCGGCAAATGCCGCGCCTTTTTTATGCTTGCAAATGGCTTCTTAGCGTTCGTCTTTTCTCTTCGCCTCGTTCACACGAAGAGTGCGCCCCGCATAGTCGGTATCATTTAAGCTGGCGATAGCTGCCTTTGCCGCCGATGCTTCCATCTCAACAAATGCATAGCCTTTGAAACGCCTGCTTCGCCGATCCGTCACAAGGCGAATGTCCACAACCTTGCCAAAGGGCGCAAAGAGATTTTTGATCTCCTCCTTACCCACATTAAATGGTAAGTTGCCCACATAGAGATTTCCGGTGCCACGCTTGCTGCCACCAGAGCTTTCACCATAAGGATAAAGTGCTACAAGCAGACCTCCGAATAGAGTGCCGAGCACCAGGCCGCTGGCAAACAGTGAACGGGTTGGAATGGATGCCAGATCGACCAAGGATACGGCATAATACCCCACCAGAGAAAAGACGACCGCAGCCAAAAATAGTTTCAGAAAACAGGAAAAACTCATCTATCTACTCCATATCTGTATCATTTACAGATCCACATAACTTGGCGCGAACACTGCCAACAAACCTGGGTGAAATCACGCATGGAGAAATCACGCGAAAGATAGATACTTTTTTAGTGTATCCCTAATATGCCACTATGAGCCGGAAAGTGATTCCAATTCAGATTGAAGACCAAGGTGAACCGATGGCTGGAAAGCCGAAGTGGTTGAAGGTTCGTGCGCCACTATCACGTGAGTATAAAGAAGTTGCCGAAATGATGCGTGGGTTAAAGTTAAACACGGTCTGTGAAGAGGCATCTTGCCCCAATATTGGCGACTGCTGGAAGCAGGGGTCGGCAACCTTCATGATTCTTGGCCGTGTTTGCACACGTACTTGTGCTTTTTGCGACGTAGCAACCGGCAAGCCTGATCCGGTTGATTTGAGTGAGCCGAAGAACTTAGCCAAGGCGGTAGCCAGAATCGGCTTAACACACGTGGTGATTACTTCGGTGGATCGCGATGATTTGAATGATGGTGGCGCCGGCCACTATGCCTCTGTGATTCATGAACTCAGGCTGCACCAGCCTGGCGCAACAATTGAGGTTCTTACCCCTGATTTTCAGCGTAAGCCCAACGCATGTCTAAATACCATTATTAATGTTGGCCCCGATATCTTCAATCACAACCTTGAGACTGTGCCACGCCTTTATCGCTCGGTGCGCCCCGGGGCGCGTTACTTTACATCCCTGCGCCTCCTGCAAAGGGCCAAGGAGCTCGCTCCGAAGATTGTCACCAAATCTGGCATTATGCTGGGGCTTGGTGAGGAGCGTGATGAGGTGCTGCAAGTGCTTGATGATATGCGTGAAGCAGGTATCGATATTCTCACGATCGGGCAGTACCTTCGCCCAAGTGCAAAGCACCACCCCGTGATGAAATACTGGTCACCGGAAGAGTTTGATGAGCTGAAATACATTGCTGAGAAAAAAGGCTTTGGCATGGTGGCTTCCGGCCCGTTGGTGCGGTCATCTTTTCATGCTGATAAAGTGTTTCAGGCGCTTAAACTAAAGTTAGGCTAACCCTTATGCTGCTGGCACATGAATTCTTTGGATAGAGGCCGTTTTTCCAGTTGAGGGGTCAATAGAGAGCAGGGTGGCGAATACACTTCCGCCTCGCTCTACTGCCTCAAACCGCTGCGGTAGGCGTTGTACCATACGATAAAGTGCACCCTCTACCTTCATGCCAATAATCGACTGGTAGGAAGCGGTCATGCCGATATCGGTCTGATAGGCAGTACCACTGGCGCGAATGGTTTCATCACATGTTGGGATATGAGTATGTGTACCATAGACAAATGATGCGCGCCCATCGAGGTGCCAGCCCATGCCCATCTTTTCACTGGTCGCCTCAGCATGCATGTCCACAAGAATGATGCGAACATCATCTGGAATTTCAGAAAGTGCCCTATCAGCTGCCGCAAATGGGCAGTCCCACGACCCCATAAATATCTGGCCGATCAGATTGACCACAGCGACCTTATGTCCGGCAGCTGTTTCCCGAACTGTCCAGCCGCGGCCAGGGGCATGTGCTGAAAAATTCATCGGGCGAATATATCGCGCATCTTCATCAATCAACTCAAGAAACTCACGTTGATCCCAGCAGTGGTTGCCATTGGTGAGTACATCCACACCAAGGTTGAACATATCCTCAGATACTTTTCTGTTTAGCCCAAAGCCGGCGGCAAGGTTCTCGCCATTGGCCACAGTAAAATCGACTCGGTATTGATCGATGATTGCAGGAAGATGCTCGCGCAGAGCCCTCCGCCCTGCTCGACCAATCACATCTCCGATCACCAAGGCATTCATCATGCCCGACACCTGATCACCTCCTTTTCCGTGATGACCATGTCCATGGGAATATCGTGTGGTTCTACGGGGATGCTTGAGACCTCCTGGCAGGAGAAGGCCAGCCCGATAATCTGATGAATCGATTTACGTTGGCTGGAGAGCCAGAAGTCAAAACAGCCCTTGCCCATACCAAGGCGGTTGCCAGCGCGATCAAATGCAGTGAGTGGGCAGATCAGTGTTGTGATGCCGGTATCAGCATTCCATATAGTCCCTGAACTTGGCTCAAGAATGCCTAGGTCGCCATAATTCCAGTGGGTATCAGCCGTCACTTCATGCCACGCCATATGTTCATGGCAGTGGGTGACTGGTGCAAAGAGGCGGAATTGTGCCAGATCGAAAATCGGGCAGGTATCCACTTCTACGGGTGTAGCGCGGTAGCTTAGCAGTGTCTCTATGCGTGGTGATTGCACAGCAAGGTACTCTAACAGGCGTTTTCGTACTTTCTCAGAAAACAACTGTTTCTCGTGGCCGGAGAGCGATTTTCGTGCTGCAAGCGCACGATTTCGAAGTAGCTCCTTGCTCGCGGAGGAACGGTTCATGGTGTTATTTTGCTCTGATATTTGATTTGGGAAGTGTTTGATCGGGAAGTTTCCTGGTGAAAAAAAGGGCGCCCCCGCGCTGGCGTAGTGGCAAACAGTTGTCGAACCCTCTAACAAGAGGTGGGCGCCGCACTCTGGAGTTAGGTATCCCGTTTAGGGGACGCACACGACCAAAGTAGATAAGCTCCCTTTCGACAAGTATCGGCTCAGGCAACATTTCTGCCATTCGCTCAACGCAGGGGCGCTTTCGCTAAACCTTCTGCTTGTGATACTACACTATCCAGCGCAGATATCAAGTGGTCAAATCCGTCTGCTTTTACATCACCACCTTTAAGTAATTCACCTGCCAGATTCAGTGCGACGAGGGTGAGAAGCCTGTCTGAGCCGACGGTCACACCCATCTGGCGGATCTCATCAATATGCTCCTGCACAAGGTTGGTCGCAGCAATCACCTGATCGGGCTCTTCATCGGTCATGATTGTAAAAGAGCGGCCCATCAGATTTATCTCAACATGCTGACTCACGACGCCTCTCCTTGCTGGCCGGATGCAATAAGATCATCGACCTTCTCCATGACATGCTCAACACGAGCTTTGGCTTCAAGGCGGTTGTTACGCAGCTCTTCCAATTCACTTTCATACTTTTGAGCCTGATCGCGACGTTTGCACAGCTCACCCTCTGCAATGCGCACCACTTCGCGCATGCGGGTGTTATCCGCAATAAGCTGTTCCATATTACGACGGATCGTAGATAGGTGTTCTGTCAGCTCCGTGATGCGCTGTTCGAGTGGTTGTTGTGAGGATTCCTGCATAACGCTGCTATTGAATCACTGGAGTGAAGCAGGGTCAACTACTAGCAGCAGCTGGGGCGGCACTTTATTCGGCAAATGCACTTTCAATCTCAGCAAGAGCTGGGAACCACTCGATCAACCAGCCAGAGATGATGCTAAAGCTGCCGAAGAAGATAAGAGCTCCTACAGTGATGAGGAGCAGCCCCGAAATTTTCTCAATCAGGTCAAAATGATGTTTAAAACGCTGTGACCAGCGCAAGAAACTATCAGTGGCAAGTGCTGCCAGAAGGAATGGAATAGCCAAACCAAGCGAGTAGATGGCTAACAATATAATTCCGTGCATGAGTTCGGTCTGTGCGCCTGCCACAGCGAGAATCGCCCCAAGGATCGGGCCGATGCAGGGGGTCCAGCCAAACGCAAAGGCAGAACCAAGCAGCAGTGCACCCATACCGTGTCTGGCGTTGATACCACCCGTATCGAAACGGGCTTCCATCATCAGAAATGGAATACGAATGATGGCTGCGTAGTGAAGGCCAAATATGATAATAATAACACCGGCGACTTTACCAAGAATCGCCATATTGGAGAGCATCCACTGCCCGATCAGAGAGGCCGAAGCTCCGAGCGCAATAAAAACAAGGCTGAACCCGGCAATAAACCAGAGAGACTGTGCCAGTGCATGCCTGTGCCGAGAGGTGCTATCACCATCATGCTGGCGCAGCTCATTTACGGAGATGCCGGAGATATAGGAGAGGTAAGCTGGAACCAGTGG
>CAZFCL010000011.1:0-18239 GCA_964517705.1 uncultured Zetaproteobacteria bacterium
GTGCTTGTGTCAATCATTGTGCTTATAGGCGGCCGTGTACTCCCCTTCTTTATTGGGCGCGCAACTGGAGGCCAGACAACTTCAAACCGTATGGTGGAGAAATTGGCGCTGCCTGCAGTGCTGCTACTGGCGGCTATTCATCTCATGGGGCCGCCACCGATCATCACGGCAGCTGTAGCGCTTTTATGTGCAGTGCTGCACGGTATACGGTTACGTGGGTGGTATACGGCCTCCATCTGGAAGGAGCCCATGCTCTGGGTATTATGGATCGCTTATGGGTGGCTGATTGCAGGGTTTTTGCTCTTTGCGGCAGCACTGCTACTTGGTTACGGAGCTGTCGAGGCTGTACATGTCTGGACAGTTGGAGCTATTGGCATGTTTACTCTCGGCATGATGGCGCGGGTGTCGCTGGGGCATACGGGGCGACCGATTACCCCTCTGCCGTGGATGCCGACAGCATTTGGGCTTGTGATGATAGCAGCGGCAGTTCGGGTTACGCTGCCGCTGGTCGATCCAAGCTGGTTCGATATTGCAGTGGCTGTCAGCGCGGTATGCTGGATAGTTGCATTTCTGATCTTTGCCATTCGTTATTCGGCGCTTTTGTTACGTCCGCGCTTGGATGGGAAAGAGGGTTAGGAGGAGAGCATGGCTGAGTGGATTGATGTTGCCCCTGTTTCAGAACTTTCGCCAGGAGGGCATAAGGTAGTGACAACACCCTTTGCCGAGGTTGCAGTATTTAATCTTGGTGGTGAGTTTTATGCGATTGAGGATGTTTGCACCCACGATGGCGGAGAGCTCGCCAGCGGCGCCTGTGAGGGAGATCAGATCATCTGCCCACGCCATGGCGCACGTTTTTGTATTCGTAGTGGAAGGTCTCTGACGCCGCCTGCGTATGAAGATGTCGACACATTCCCCGTTCGCATCGAAGGCGAGATGGTGCAGATCGATATTGATGGTTAGTGGCAGCGACTATGGCTTCAGCTCTGCTGGTGCGTGGTATGAGGCTGCAACAGCCCGCTCCAGTGCTATTGAACTGGCTGAGTCAGAGCGTCGACAGGCGCAGGCTTCGGAACACAATCGGCTGCATCAAATAGCAGACCCTGATGTTCTGCGTGATCAGCAGCTCTATATCCAGGGTAAGATGGATATAGAGGAGTATCAGGCCTATCTGCTACTTAAGCATGGCTCAACAAAGTAAAACTCACTGTGGGTGAGCTTGAGCTTACCCTACTGCTGTATGGGTTGCTGGTTGGCTTGGGGGCGGGGCTTATTGGCGGGCTTCTGGCAGGACTAGCCGGTGTGGGTGGTGGCATGGTCTATGTGCCCCTGTTTTATTTTCTCTCCCCCGCTGCTGGCGAGGCTATGGCAACACATGTTTTTGCTAGTATGGTGGCAGTTTTGCTGACCGGAGTTTTCTCTACCAGAGCACACTGGCGACTTGGACATATCGATACAAAAATGGCGATGATGTTACTCCCCGGCCTCACTGCTGGTGCCGCATTCGGTTTGTGGAGCACGCTGCAGCTGCCACCGTTCCTAATACTGCTCGGTCTTACCGCTTTGAATGCGTGGGTGGCTTTTGACTACGGACGAACTGTTCATCCAAAGCCTGAGAATAATCCGGCCCCTGTTGCGCTGGCAGCATGGCCGATCGGATACCTGTCGGGCATGCTCGGTATCGGTGGCGGAACCATGTCTGTACCACTTCTCAGGCGGTTTGTGCCGTTGAGGCATGCTGTGGGAACATCCGCTGTGTGCGGGCTGATGATGGTGTTAAGTGCAGTGCTATTGAACTTGTCGTTTGAGTCTGACTGGGCAGCCGTACTTTCTTCACACTGGCTATTTCTGATGGGGTCCTGGACAGGCATTATATTGATACTTCCAGCCGCATCTGGTTGGTCATCGCGCTTGCATGACTCCATGGGCGAGGAAGTGCTTCAGCCTCTTCTAAAATCTCTTTTTGCCATATTTGCGCTTGTTCTTTTGGCGGCAATGTTCGAGACATTTTTGTACTAAAGAAATGGGCTTCCCGGCCGTTGCCACGGGATATGTGCTTTCGATTCAATGGCAACCCGCATCACGACACCAAGTGCCACCAGCATGGTGACCAGAGCTGACCCACCATAGCTAATAAAAGGAAGTGGCAGCCCCACCACCGGCAGTAGCCCGGAAACCATGCCGATATTCACAGTGATGTAGAGAAGAAATATCGAAGCCACACCAATACAGAGGAGTGATCCAAAGCGTGTGTGGGCACGGCTGCTGATCACGAGTATGCGTGTGATGAGAAAGGCATAGAGTAGCAGTAGCAGCAGGACAGCAATAAAGCCACCCTCTTCGGCCAGCACAGAAAAGATGAAATCTGTATGCTGCTCCGGCAGGAAGTGGAGCCTTGCCTGTGTTCCCTCCATATAGCCTTTACCAAAGAGGCCACCGGAACCAATGGCGATGGTGGACTGGATCACATGGTAGCCAGCCCCCAGCGGGTCGGATTGTGGATCAAGCAGTGTCAGAACCCTCTGCTTTTGATAGCTGTGCATGAAGTGCCAGAAGAGCGGCAGTGAGGCAATAGCAAGGGTGGATGCAATAGCGAACCAGCGCCAGGGAAGCCCCGATGCAAGCAGAAGTGCTGTGACAGCAAAAAGCAGCACCAGTGTTGTTCCGAGGTCTGGCTGCATGATAATCAGCGCAGCAGGCAGCGAGGCCAGTCCAAGAGCAACAGAAACACTCTGCAGTGAGTTTGCTTCACGGCTGGCGAACCAGTGTGCCAGCACAAACATTAGCGACCACTTCATCAGTTCGGAGGGTTGCAGGTTCGTAATGCCAAAATCGAGCCACCTTCTGGCGCCCATCTGAATGTCACCCAGCAGTGGCACCATCGCCAAAAGTAGCAGTGCCACAATATAGAATGGCCAGCTGACAAGGCCCAGAAAGCGCAGAGGGATGAAGCAGAGGGTGAAAAACAGAGAGAGTCCGATTCCTAGAAAAACAACCTGTTTTTTCCAGAGTGACAAGTCACCCTGATAGATAGCCGCGTAAAGTGTGATAAGTCCAACAGCAATCAGGGCAGCAATGGCCGCCATGAGGATCCAGTCGATAGAGCGCAAAGCTTTGATCACTGTGCCGAATCCTTCTTTAACTCTTTGGCGGCAAGAGCCTTAATGATGGCCGCGGCTACAGGCGCTGCATCGCTGCCGCCATGGCCGCCATGTTCGACAAACACTGCCATGGCAACCTTGGGCTTGTCATAGGGCGCATAGCCCATGAACCATGCGTGATCACGGTGACGCTTGAGTATCTCCTGGCTGCTCATCTTTTTCTTCTTTTCATCATCCTGTGCCATTTTAACGACCTGTGCCGTTCCGGTTTTGCCAGCCATGGGCCACGGAGAAGATCTGAGTGGCCAAAATGCGGTGCCGCCTGGCTTGGCAACCACATCACGCATCGCTTTTCGTATGATTTTCAGATGCCTGGGGGCGACTTCGGCCTGGTGTAGAATCTCAGGTTCCATGTCGGCAAGAAGCTGTGGCCTCAGGATTTTTCCGCCATTGGCAATAGCAGTGGCCAGCCGTGCTATCTGAATAGGCGTAGTCGTGAGTTGCCCCTGGCCAATGCCTGTAATCATTGTTTCGCCGCGAAACCAGCGATTGCGTCTGCTCGAGTTGCTGCTCATGGCGGCCATCATACTGGGCCGGTGCGCAGGGATAATGCCCCGTGATTCCGGTGATAGATCAACCCCGGTTTTTTCGCCAAGCCCCCATGCTTGTGCTGCATCACTGATACCTGCCATCTTAATTTGATCAGCCAGCTTATAGAAATAGACGTCGCATGAGTGCATCAGTGCTGAGTGCAGTGACACGCTTCCGTGCCCTTTTCGTTTCCAGCAACGCAGGTTTCGATCTGCAAGCTCCAGATGGCCAGTGCACTCGGTATGACCTCTGGCCAGAGATGCTCTCTGTTTCAGGCCAGCAAGGCCGGTGATCATTTTAAATGTTGAGGCTGGTGGGTAAGCAGCCTGTGTTGCGCGGTTCAGCAGCGGTTTATCAGGGTTGTTAAGCCATGATTGCCACTGTTCTGTCTCAAGGCCTGTAATAAACCGATTGGTATCGTAGCCGGGCTGGCTCAACATGGTAATGATCGCACCACTCTCCACATCCATCACAACCACCGCACCGGTTCTGTCACCCAGAGCCTTTGAAGCGGCTTTTTGGACATCAATATCAAGTGCCAATTTAACCTGGCTTCCCGTGGTCGAGGGTGTGCGATTTATTACAGCAATGCGATGTCCGTACGCATCAACTTCCTCCTGCTGGGAGCCGACCACACCATGCAGGATTGCCTCAAATGACCTTTCGGCACCACTACGCCCGACAAATTCGGTGGAGAGGTAGCCTTGGTCGAGATCTGATCTTCGGGCAAGAGAGAGGTAGCCGATCAGGTGGGCGGTAAGTTCGCCGTAAGGGTAATAGCGATAGCTGCCAGCTTCGACATCGACACCAGCAAGGCGATGGAGTCGGGAGGCAATGGGTGATACCTGCAGCCACTGTAACTTATCATCAAGTAGCACAGGGCGATCCGGCCGTGAAGTTGCGATACGCTTGCGGATGTGTGCCACCCTTCTCTCACTCCATGAGAGAGTCTCAGCAAGTTCAGCCAGTGTTGAGTCTATATCGCCAACACGCTCTGGAATCAGCAGCACTCTGTAAGCAATTTTATTAACAGCGAGCCCTTTGCCGTTGGTGTCAACAATCTCTCCGCGCACCGGTAGTACCGGCAAGATATTTAGTCGGTTCTGATCTGCCTGTAGAGTCAGATCCTCATGCTGTAGCCACTGCAGTTGCAGAAGGTGTAGCGCAAGGCCGCCAAATAGCAGAGGTGCGAGTGCATAAAAGAGAATAATGCGCAGCTCAAAACGCTGGCGGCTTTTAAGCTGGTTTTTGTGCATAAAGATTCGTCATGATATACCATACTGGTACACAGAGGCAGGTAGTCAGAAGCAGGGCTTCGGTCCCCCAGCCTTGGAAAAAGAGGCTGAGCACAGCGACTGCCATGAAGCCAATGCGTTGAGGTAAGCCCGCGCCCAGGTGTTGGTCGAAATAGATCATGGCAAGAGGGATCAAGGCGAAGGCCACAAAACTGAAGCCGACTGACCAGTGCAGTACGACATCGTGGATCAACATGCCTGGCAGAGCCCATACCCAGTTGCGGCGGTGTGAAAGCATGCCGGCCAGCAGCAGTGCCAAGGCCCAGTCGGGCTGAATAAGAGAGGCTGAGAAGGCGAGGTTTAGGTTCAGGCCAAGCAGTGCCAGTAGTATGGTGGATAAAGCGATCACGGGGATGGGTTGTCGTTGTGCAGGTGGGATGCGACAGCCAGCCAGTTATCACGCTGCCAGTGGGCGACAGGCTCAGCCGAGACCTTCACGAACAGCTCTCCTGGAACGGTCTCAACCTTAATGATGCGGGCAACGGCAATACCGGGGGGAAAGAGGCCTCCTGCCCCGCTGGTGTAGAGTACCTGCCCCTCCTGAAGGCCAAATTCATTGGGCACAAATGAGATGGAGAGGTTGTCGCCTTCACCCCGTGCAAGTGCAGCCAGTGGCGTGCCGGAAATAGTGACAGGGACAGCAAGCGAAGCATCAAAAATAGTACGCACTGTGGCGTGATGCTCTGTTGTGCTATCGACCACACCGACCAACCCTTCGCTGGATACAATCACATCATCCTTTGAAACACCTTTTACTTGCAGAAGAATACGCTGGCTCATTGCTTCCGGGCTACGCCCACGAACTTTGGCTGCATGCCAGCGATAGCCGGTAATGCCCGCAATATCGAGGATGTTACGCAGCTGCCTGTTCTCCTCACGCAGCGCATTCGCTTCCTGAATCAGTGATGCTTGCTGCTCTGCCTTTTTGCGAAAGCTTAGATAATCACCCTGAAGTTTTTGACGCTCTGAAAACCAGAGACTGACTTCCTCCCACCACTGAACAGGGGTGTGTAGTGCTTCAAGTGCTTGCGAGGTGGCCAGCATGGGCCAAGAGCCGGAAGAGATACGAACAATGATCACAAGAGCCAGCACAGCAACGATGCCCATGAACCATGTGCTGTAACGTTGCCTGGTGCTCCTCACAGATCAGATACCGCTTCCCATTGTGAATCTAATGTTTCTGACAAGGCCCTAGTCCTCGAAAAGAACGCCTCGCATGCGATCCAGCTCTTCAAGAACGCGGCCACTACCTATGACCACACAATCCAGAGGGTTCTCAGCCACAGTGACCGGCAGGCCAGTCTCTTCGCGAAGCAGTTGATCCAAGCCTATCAGCATGGCGCCGCCGCCGGTCAGCATGATGCCTTTATCGACGATATCAGCAGACATTTCAGGCGGCGTCTGCTCCAGACAGACTTTAACACCCTCAACAATTCCGTTAACCGCCTCAGTGAGCGCTTCGAGAATCTCGGAGTCATCAAGCTTCAGGCTTTTCGGCACGCCATTGATTAGATCGCGCCCTTTCACTTCCATTTCGCGGCGCTCTTTCTGCGGGTAAGCGGTGCCCAGATTCATTTTGATCTTTTCAGCGGTTGGTGTGCCAACCAACAGGCTGTATTTGCGACGCAGGTGATTAATAATCGCATCATCCATCTTGTCGCCACCGATACGTACTGAACGTGAATATACAATGCCGCCGTAGGAGAGAACGGCGATTTCGCTGGTGCCACCACCGATATCTACCACCATGGAGCCGGAGGCTTCGGTAACTGGAAGATTGGCGCCGATTGCCGCCGCCATGGGCTCTTCGATCAGGTACACCTCACGCGCACCGGCGGAGAGCGCTGATTCACGGATGGCTCTGCGCTCAACCGGTGTGGAACCATACGGTACACAAATTACAATACGCGGGTGGATGCCCCATGTGCGGTCGTGCACTTTGCGGATAAACTGTTTGAGCATCTCTTCTGTGACAACAAAGTCAGCAATTACACCATCTTTTAGTGGGCGAATCGCCTTAATGGAATCAGGTGTGCGCCCAAGCATGCGCTTGGCATCTGCACCAACTGCTAGAACTCTCTGGTGATGTTTACCACCGCTGACATTGACCGCGACAACTGAAGGTTCATTGAGAACAATGCCCTCCCCCCGCACATAGATCAGTGTGTTAGCTGTTCCAAGGTCGATTGAGATATCGCTGGAAAAAAGACCAAATAAGCGCTGCAGCATAAGTGTACCACCCTCTGAAAATTTAACTTGCGAGCCTAGTATCTGCAGCTGGGCAGGTAAAGCAGCGGAAGTGCCTTGGCCCACGCTGCTATTTCAGGCGAAACTCACCCACACTGGCGCGTGATCACTGGGGCGCTCTTTGGCTCGGTAACCGGTTGCAACATCAGCGGCAACCGGAGTCATCGACCTGCTTGCCAGAATATGATCGATGCGGATGCCCCAGCGCCGACGGAAGGCATTCATGCGATAATCCCACCAGCTAAACATTGGTGTGTCGGGATGCAGTTCGCGTACCGTATCTCTAAGCCCGAGATGTAGCAGTTCGGCGAATATTTCGCGCTCCTCATCGGAGCACATGATTTTACCCTGCCAGCGTTTCGGGTCATGCACATCGAAGTCATTTGGGGCAATGTTGAAGTCTCCGAGTACAATAAGCTTCTCGTGCTTGGCCATTTCCTGAAGAAGGAAATCGCGGAAAGCAGTGAGCCACCGGAGCTTATAAGCATACTTCTCAGACCCTATCTCCTGACCATTAGGAATATAGACGTTGATGGTGCGAGTGCCGTTGATGGTCGCAGCCAGAAGCCGCCGCTGTGGGTCATCAAAGTTAAATATATCCGTTACGACATCGTTAGCTTTATGCCGGCTGATGATGGCAACACCGTTGTAAGTTTTCTGGCCAGAAAAGGTTGCGTGATAGCCAGCAGCCTCGATTTCAGCAAGCGGAAACTTTTCATCGGGGAGCTTGGTCTCCTGTAGCGCCACAGTATTTGGCTCAAACTCAGCCAGGTACTCCATCAGGTGCGGCAGCCGTACATTCAGAGAGTTTACGTTCCAGGTAGTGATTTGCATGGGGGGTTACTCCTCTTTTCTGCGAAAAAGAAGCATCAGCCAGGTGATGCCTGCAACTAACATGGCTGATGAGAGCAGCATGCCCATGGTGACTGGGCCGAAGAGGAAGCCGAGCTGCGCATCTGGCTCCCTGAACTGCTCGCAGAAGATGCGGGCGATCGCATAGCCGATAAGGAAAATCGCCACCCGTGCCCCGGCAGGCCACACCTTCTTGCGTAGCAGCCAGAGTAGAACAAACAGTGCCAACCCTTCGAGTACCATTTCGTAAAGCTGACTTGGATGGCGTGGTAGTGCGCCTGCATGTGGAAACACTACGCCCCAGGGCATGTCGGTGGTGCGCCCCCAGAGCTCTCCGTTGATAAAGTTACCCATGCGGCCAAACATCAGCCCCAAAGGGGCCACAGTGAAAAAGCGGTCGGCCAGATCCAGAAATGGCAGCTTATGCTTCCTGCAATACCACCAACCAGCGATGAGAGGCCCAACCATTCCTCCGTGGAAAGACATGCCGCCCTGCCAGATATAGAGCGCTTCGATGGGGTGCTCGAGGTAGTAGCCAAAGTTGTAGAAGAGCACATAGGCGATACGGCCACCAAGAATCACACCGAGAATCAATATCGTAAAAAGCCCTTCGTAAGCTTCGTGGCTTATGCGGCTGTTCCAAAGGCCCACCTGCTTTAGCTGTAGTCGAACCAGATACCAGGTGGCAAAAAATCCAGCGACATACATCAGTCCGTACCAGTGGATAGCAAGGGGGCCTAATTGCAGGGCGACAGGATCGATGCCTTGCCAGGTCACAGTATTACCCACAATAGCAGGCCACCGAAGAGGATGCGGTAGATGCCGAAAGCGATAAAGGTGAAGTGTTCAAGAAAGCGAATGAAGAGTCGCATGGCGACCCATGCCGAAGCAAAGGCGACAGTAAACCCAACGGCCAGGGCAATCAGGTTGGATTCGCTAAAGCTCCCGTAGTGTTTCAGCAGGTCGAAGCCACTGGCTGCTGCCATGACTGGAAGCGCGAGCAGAAATGAGAACTCAGCACTGGCCTTGCGATCAAGACCAACCAGAAGCGCTCCGATAATGGATGCGCCCGCCCTGTTGGTGCCGGGGATCAGCGCAAATACCTGCGCTACACCGATCCAGAGGGCTTGGCGGTAACTCACCTGCTCTACACATTTTACCGGGTACTCACGCCCCTTGTGCAGATATTCGATAATAAGAAAGATAATGCCGCCGACAATAAACATGGTGGCAACAGTTTCGACTGTAAACATCGCTTTGATCTGCTTATGAAACAAAAACCCGACAATGCCGACTGGAATAAAAGCGAGTACCACCTTTTTCCAAAGGTCGAGATGGGCCAGAGTGAATTTGTCACGGTAGTTGGTAACAACAGCAAGAATGGCGGCCATCTGAATAATTACTTCAAAGGATTTGTTATTCTCATTCTGGGCGATGCCAAGCCAGTGGCTGGCGACAATCATGTGTCCGGTAGATGAGATGGGCAGAAACTCTGTGGCGCCTTCGATCAGCCCCAGAATGATCGCCTGCAGTATATCCATATCCAGCTTTCCTCGCGCGTTTCCTGAAGGTCTGCACCCTACGTGATGTGTTTTCGAAACAACACTGCCGCTAATTTTTATGTTATGAATATGGCAAGCCGCTTCACCATTTCTTCATCTTGCACTTCTAATCTGCCGACATGCTAAACCTTGAGCGTAAAATTCATGGGCTTTGCCGGCTGATGGTTGGGCTGTTTGCCATGCAGGTATTGGTCGCGGGGCTTTGCCCGTATACACCAAGTAGCCACCTTGCCATGGCTTCCGACATAGCTATATCGCATAGCATGGTCTCTCATTGTGATATTGAGTATTCGAGGAGCGGCGCTAGTCACTCCGGCCATGACCTCCCCTGTTCTCATTGCGATCAGCCTGATGAACTAATTCAGAACAAAGCTGTTGAATCCAATCTCGATGCCAACCTTGTGGTTTGCTCTACGGCCTATTTTTATGCGGACAATGTGGTTGATGTTGATCTTAGCTCGCCCACACACGCACTATCAGTCACCTCACCACCAAGTAGAACCCCACTTTACCTGACCACGCAACGCATTCGTATCTGATCTTCTTTGCGCACCTATAAGAGCGCGGAAGCGCTCCTGAATATTGCATGAAGGAGATACACTATGTTTAGAACGGGTTTACTGTTGGTTTTTCTACTGGCTGGCACTGCTGCAACAGCGGCTGAATACAACCTTATTATCGACAAAAAGATGGTTAATTTTTCTGGGCAGGAGGCCGAGGCGATTGCCGTTAACGATATGATTCCGGCACCTACGCTTCATTTTCGTGAGGGTGAGGAGGTCGCCATCAGGGTGACCAATCGTTTGGATGAAGATAGCTCCATCCATTGGCATGGGCTTATCATTCCTTCGGAGATGGATGGTGTGCCGGGGTTGAGCTTTGATGGCATTCCTCCAGGGGAGTCTTTTACCTACCGCTTTACACCGCAGCAAAGCGGCACCTACTGGTACCACAGCCACTCCGGATTTCAGGAGCAGCAGGGAGTGTATGGAGCAATTGTGATCGAGCCGGCAAAGCCGCAACCCCCATCATTTGATCGCGACTATGTTGTGATGCTTGCGGACTGGACTGATGAAGACCCTGATGATGTGCTCAAGCATCTGAAGTTGGAGTCAGACTATTACAAAAGTCCCCGCCGTGATCTGGTCTCTTTTTTCCGTAAGTTGGCGACAGTTGATAGCAAAGAGCGAGAAAGGCTCTGGAATGAGCGCATCGGGTTTGCACGTATGCGTATGGATCCAAGTGATATCTCTGATATTACAGGCTTCTCTTTTCTGATGAATGGTCGCAGTAGTCGCAATCATTGGCAGGGATTGTTTGTGCCGGGCGAACGGGTGCGGCTGCGCTTTATCAATGCGGCAGCGGCTACCTATTTCGATGTTACGATCCCCGGAGTAAAAATGAAGGTGATAGAGTCCGATGGACAGGGTGTTGAGCCGGTTGCTGTCGATCGTTTCCGTATTGCAATTGCTGAGACGTATGATGTGATTGTTGAAACACCGAAGCATGGTGAAGCACAGGCCTATACCATTTTTGCACAAGCGATGGATCGCAGCGGCTATGTGCATGGCACACTAGCTAGCAAAGCAGGGCTGGATGCTGAAATCCCACCTATGGGCAAACGTAAGGTTCTGACAATGGCTGAGGTGATGCCGGAGCATGGCGCTCACGCAGCGCATGGCAATACGCACCAGCAGCACGGGAAGCACCACATGTATAAGCCCGTGGTGTTAAAATATACCGATCTGAAGTCGCTTGAGAATACCAGTGGCGAAGTCACGCGTGAGATGACGATACGATTAACTGGCAATATGGAGCGTTATTTCTGGTCATTCAACGATGTTAAATACTCCATGGCTGAGCCGATTGAATTTGAGTTTGGCGAACGGGTGCGCGTTCATCTTGTTAACGAAACGATGATGCACCACCCAATCCACCTGCATGGGCTTTGGCAGGTTTTACAGAATGGGCAGGGTAAATATGCGCCGAAGCAGCATACGATTGATGTGCCGCCGAAGCAGACGGTGACGGTTGATGTTCCGGTGGATAATCGCGGCCGATGGGCATTTCACTGCCATATTCTCTATCATATGGCGACTGGTATGATGCGTGAGGTGAGGGTGAAGTGATGCGCTATTTGATGCTCATAATACTCTCTTTTATGGCGACTCCAGCGTGGTCAGCGGGGAGCTCCCAGCTTTTCTCCAGTGGCTCGATTGATCTGGATGCCACGCGTGTCGGCGGTGCCACCAATTACGGCTGGGGTGGCTATTGGCATATCGGTGGCGACTACAACAAGCTGGCAATTCGTTCGCGTGGGGAGGGGGGTCAAAAGCTTGAAGCGGGTGAAGTGCAGTTGCTCTACAGCCGTTATTTGGCGCATTTCTGGGATGTTCAGTTTGGCGCACGTTATGATTACCGGCCCAGCCCGCGCTGGAGAGGCCTTATTGCTATCGAGGGGCTGGCCCCTTACGGAGTAGAGAGCTCGTTCTCCTTTTATATCGGGGGTGATGAGCAGTTGGCGGGTGAGGTTGAGCTGGCATGGCCACTACAGTTGACGCAGAAATTGGTGGCTGAGCCTTACCTCAATGGTGAGTGGGCGGCACATCGGAATATTCAGGAGCAGCGTGGTGTTGGTTTGGGGGTGGTCGATACAGGCCTGATTCTGCGTTATGAATTTAACCGGCATGTGGCACTTTACGTTGATATTTATAGTGATACCCATATTGGGACCACGCGCCGTTTATTAGAGCAGGCGGGGGAGAAGGTGACACAGAGGGGTGTAAAGATGGGGTTGCGGCTGTTTAACTGGTAACGATAGGTGAGTGTGAATATTATGCGATAGCGCTAAGCTTTGCAGAGGTTTTAAAGGAGCTAACATGAAGCATTGGATAACAAAACAGGGGTTATCAAGGCTGATCATATTAACTGTTTCTGCGATGGTGATGGCTTGCAGTGCAGATGAGCAGGT
This sequence comes from uncultured Zetaproteobacteria bacterium, assembly GCA_964517705.1. Taxonomy (GTDB): domain Bacteria; phylum Pseudomonadota; class Zetaproteobacteria; order Mariprofundales; family Mariprofundaceae; genus Mariprofundus. The sequence continues at coordinate 12,617 of CAZFCL010000011.1, forward strand.
TTTGGCTACTGAGGTGCTTATGTATAAGGATCCCAACTGCGGCTGCTGTGGCACATGGGCCAAGCATTTGCAGGCTGAGGGGTTCAATGTTACCGAAAAAATCAGCAGTGATATGGATTCGATCAAGGCCAAGCACGGTGTGGCACCACGCCTTGCCTCCTGTCATACCGCCATTGTTGATGGGTATGTAATTGAGGGGCATGTGCCTGCTGATGATATCAAGCGGTTGCTGAAAGAGCGCCCGAAAATTGCCGGACTTACTGCACCAGGCATGCCAGCAAAGTCGCCAGGCATGCAGGCAGAGGGGTTGCCGCCCAAAGGGTATGATGTGCTAAGTTTCGATAAGCGTGGCGGCACAGCTGTCTACTCACACTACTAAGGGGATGTTGATGACGAAAAATATGACAATCTTTAGAGGACTGTTGGCTGCAATGGCACTGGCCTTCGGCCTTTCCGCCTGTAGTGAGGGCGATGCTCCCGCTGCTGCAAAAATAGGTGAGAAGCTGGCACCGTTTAAAATACAAGCGCTCTCCGGCGAGGTTGTTGATAGCAGTACTCTTTTTGCAGGTAAGGTTGTGGTGCTCAACCTGTGGGCAACATGGTGCCCACCCTGCCGCCAAGAGATGCCGGACCTGGAGCGGTTATCCAGACTGTTGCCGGCCGATAAATTTATGGTGGCCGGCATTTCGGTCGACAACAACCTTGATGATGTAAAGGCCTTTGTCGCCGAACAGGGATTAAGCTTCCCGATGTACTGGGACCAAGGGGGAAGCGCCATCGCCAGTCCGATTTTTAGATCGTTCCGCTTCCCCGAAACATATATTCTTAATGCGGATGGGGTTGTAGTGGAGAAGGTGGCAGGTGCCTTTCCGTGGGCCTCACCTGAGATAATTGGGATTCTTAAAGCGATCCAGAAAACCGGCGCAGTTCCATCGGAAGGGCCTGCCAAGTAAAACCAAGCAGCAGTTGCTGCGTTATGAGGCGTGCTTTGGTTTGCGCTCTGCCTTGATGCGCGCAGGGGTTACCGCTCCGCCGCAGTGACCACAGGCAACCTTTGCATCAAGTGGTTCACCGCACTCCAGGTGTAAAAGCTCTGTTGTGACTTCACCTTCACTAAACAGCCAGCGACTGCTCCAGCGTGTCATCATGACCAAAATGGGAAATATGTCGCGGCCCTTCGCGGTAAGGCGATACTCCTGACGAAGAGGTCGCTCTTGGTAGGGCACGCGTGCGAGCAGGCCTGCTTCTACAAGTGTGTTCAAACGCTGCGATAGAACCTTTTTCGATATACCGAGGTTTTTTTGTAGCGCATCGAAACGCCTGATGCCACTAAACAGATCACGAAGAATCAGAAAACTCCAGCGGTCGCCTGTGATGCCCAGCAGGCGGCTGATAGGACATGTTGCCGAGGAGTCTTTGACTTTCATGAGCCAACCATAACAGGTTTCGAAAAGAAAACTATAGTGCGCTGTTAGTTTTATATGGAGACCTTACTAAGTATCTATTAGATACCCATGGTTAAAGAAGGCATTTTACTGTTGTGCTGTGGTTAGTCCCATGCCTCAAGGTATTCTGCTAGGTGTGGTCTCGCTTTGGCCTCAGCCTCAAGATAGTTGCGTATTCCAAGTAGGGAGCGGGCATACGCACCTTCATTGAGCGCGCCGGAGAAGAGCTGATAGCGAAGGAAAATAAGCATGGTAGTGAGCACATCGGTCTCACAGTAGTTGCGGATGGCATCGAGTTGTCCCGCCTCAAACATTTCACGCACTTCACCACCTGATGTGTCCAGCTTGCCCGGCACATTGAATGCGGCAGCCACCTCATCCATTGAGCAGCGTGCTGATGCGCCGTAATCTGATAGCACCTCGAGCAGGTCGCAGTGATACTCTTGAGAGAAGCGCGTGTCGTAGCCGTTCCATTTATCGCCTTGTGAAAACCAGCGCGGACAGGCGAGAGAGTGCACCATGGCACGGTACTTAAGAACAGGCACATCGAAGCCGCGACCATTAAAGCTGACCAGTTGTGGCGCTCGCTTTTCAATTAGCTGGAAAAACCCTTCCAGAATCTCCTTTTCGGAGCTTTTACTGTCTCCGCCTGTACCAAGTCTGCGGATGACCAGCTCACCCCCCTCCTCGCCCGGTTCGCGGATTAGGTGACCATAGGATATTGCCACCACCTGATGAAATGGCTGGCGCGGGAAATCGTTGCGCCCTTCGGTTTTTTCAAGGAAGTAGTTGGAGAGGGCATCACGCACCTCTTCATCGCTGATGTCTGGTAGCCTGAGTACGCGCCGCGCACTATCGGCATCTACCACCGTCTCAATATCAAATACAATTACATCACGGCGCATGGCTTCCTCTCTTCAGAAATTTTAGTAGCAGTTCTCGCTCACCCATCATGAGGGCGGAGAGAAGAAAGACCATACCACCTCCGATAACAGAAGTGCTTATCCAGGCAAAGCGGTTCATGTCACCACTCTCCGGAAAGTGCCAGAGCAGATTCTCAAAGCCGTAGAGATATAAGAACATCACCACACTCGCAATGGCAGCAGTTGCAAAGCGACGGAGTGTAGGGGCGGTAAGTAGCGAACCATAGACACTGGATACTCTGAGGTAGAGCAGTCCAACATTGACAAAAGATGCCAGTGAAGTGGCCAGCGCAAGCCCCACATACTCCCAGAACTGCATGAAGATCACGGCCAGTACGATATTAACAGCAACGCTGATTGCGGCATAGCGCATTGGCGCTTTGGCATCTTTTCCAGCATAACAAGCGGCAGCAAGCAGGCGCACCCAGCAGAAGGCGATTAATCCAACCGCGTAAGCCTGCAGTGTTGCAGCCGTTGCTACACTATCGGTATGGCTAAATGCGCCACGCTCAAACAGGGTAACAATAATAGGCTCGGCCAGATAGATGATGCCAACGACCGAAGGCAGTGTGATCCATGTTAGCCATGCAAACCCGGAACGAAGATCATCTCCAGCAGATACATTGTCACCTTTTGAAAGGTGGTCAGAAAGTGCCGGTAGCAGTGCCGTGCCCATTGCGATGCCGAACAGTGCAAATGGCAGCTGCACAATGCGGTCGGAGTAGTAGAGGTAGGAGACTGCGCCGCTCTCAAGCAGCGTGGCGAGAATGGTGCCAACGAGAATGTTGATCTGGACTGCAGCGATAGTCAGAAGTGCAGGGCCAAACAGACGCAGGGTTTCGGTAATAGCACCTTGTTTGAAGTCGAAGCTGATGCGCGGCACCCAGCCAATCCGCTTTAGTGCAGGAAGCTGAATCGCAAGCTGCAGGAATCCGCCCAGAAGTACGCCCAGGGCAAGCGCCATGGCTGGATTGTCAAAGAGAGGGGCCAACACCAGTGCCGCAAAGATGATGGCAATGTTGAGTAGTGCGGGACTTGCAGCGGGAATGGCAAACTGTTTATAGCTGTTCAACACAGCCCACGCCATGGCGGCCAGTGAAATCATGGCAAGATAGGGGAACATCCAGCGCGCTAGCTCCAGTGCCATATTCCAGCGATCCGGCTCATCGGCAAAACCGGGGGCAAAAAGATATAGCAGCCAAGGCATCAGCAGCATGCCAAGCAGGGTAAAAAGTGTCAGTGTAATAAGTAATAGCGTGGCCAACGCATCAAGGAATCCATGGGCGCGCTCTTCTGATTTTTGCCGCTCATCTGCAAGCACTGGTACCAGCGCTACGGTGAGGGTTCCTTCAGCGAACATGCGGCGGAAAAAGTTAGGCAGCTTAAAGGCGATGAAAAAAGCATCGGCCAGTGCGCCTGCACCGAGAAGCCGTGCCAGCAGAATATCGCGCAAGAAGCCGAGCAGACGAGATAGCATGGTCCAGCCACCTACTGTGGAGGCAGCACGAATCAGACCGGAAGTGCACTGGGAGTTGGCCTGATTTGACTTGTTTTGTTCTGTCGCCATAATGCGTCGCCCTTCTTAAAAGCCCTGTGATGGGTATGGTTTGCGAGCCTAGCGCCGCAATGAAGGAAGGGCGAGCCCGGCAGTGATTCGTGTTTACGGGCAAGGTTTTTTGGGAAGGTACCCAAGGAGGTGATGTTTTACATGCCAGGAATCAGAGTTAATCCTGAAGAGCCGTTTGAGATTGCACTCAAGCGTTTTCGCAAGCAGGTTGAGAAAGGTGGCGTCATCTCCGAGTGCCGTCGTCGCGAAGCCTATGAAAAACCCTCTATCGCCAAAAAACGAAAAGAGGCCGCTGCACGCAAGCGTTTGATGAAACGTCTTCGTCGTGTTCGTATGCGCGAGAACCGCGATTATTAAGATTCGGCTTGTGTATTAAATCACTAGAAATACCGGGTCTTTTGGCCCGGTATTTTTGTTTCAGGGAGAGAGAACTATGCTGCAGCAGCTGACCGATGATATGAAAACCGCCATGAAGGCGGGAGATAAACTGAAGCTCTCTTCGATTCGTATGCTGCGCGCAGCCATCAAGGATAAAGAGATCGAAGTTGGCCATGCACTGGATGACGCAGAGGCATTGGCTGTCACTGCGAAACTTCTCAAGCAGCGCAACGATGCTGCCAGACAGTATAGCGAGGCAGGCCGCGATGATCTTCGCGATAAAGAGCTTGCCGAGGCCGCGATTTTTCAGGCTTATATGCCGGAACAGCTCTCCGATGAAGAGGTGACTACGCTTATCGATAAAGTGATCAGCGAAACCGGCGCAACTGGCATGCAGGATATGGGCAAGGTGATGGGCCTGGCAAAAGCGAAGGCGCAGGGGCGTGCCGATATGGGTAAGCTCTCTTCTATTGTGAAGTCTCGACTAAGCTGATCTTCTACTTGTTCATCATCGCCATGCCAAATCACACAACACATTATGGCTAATTTCTCACCTTCATTTCTTGATGAGGTGCTTGCGCGCACAGATGTCGTTGAGGTTATTGCGCGCCATGTTGAGCTGAAAAAATCCGGTTCCAATATGATGGGGCTGTGTCCATTTCATCATGAAAAATCACCATCCTTTTCTGTCTCTTCTGACAAGCAGCTCTACTACTGTTTTGGCTGCGGAAAGGGCGGCGGCGCCTTCCAGTTTCTTATGGATCATGATGGCTACTCCTTTCCGGAGGCGGTTGAATATCTGGCCGAAAAGGCGGGGCTTGATGTACCCAAAGATACGGAGCGCCAGCCTGGTGATGAGGCGCGTCAGAAAAAAGCTTATGAGTTGCTATCCCGATCCTCTGATGCCTTTGCGCGAGCGCTGAGTGGGCCAAAGGGCGGAAAGGCTGCGGCCTATATTAAAAAGCGCGGTTTGCCGGAAGCGGTTGTGCGCGACTACGGCCTGGGCTATGCGCCGGACGGATACGGCTTTATGCAACAGGTATTTGGCAATGATGGCCGAGTAGCTGCGCAACTGGAGGCTGTCGGCCTTCTTTTCAAAGGTGAGCGGGGGCATGGGGATCGCTTCCGAAATCGCCTGATGTTTACGATTCGTGATCGTCGTGGTCGTGTAGTGGGCTTTGGTGGCCGGGTGCTTGGTGATGGTGAGCCAAAATACCTGAATTCACCGGAGACCAACTGGTTTCATAAATCCGAACTGCTTTATGGCTTTTCGGAGCATCGAGATGCGATCCGTAAAGAGAAGCAATTGA
>CAZFCL010000012.1:0-18057 GCA_964517705.1 uncultured Zetaproteobacteria bacterium
TTCTTTTGCAACATCAAGTAGGCATCCTCAAAACCATCAGGCCCACCATAGTAGGGGTCTGGCACATCGGGAATAGCCTCATCCCGCATCTCAAACTGGCGCATCATCAACACGCGTGATGCCGGAGCCCCCATGCGCAATAGATCACCGTGGTTGGCACTATCCATCGCAACAAACCAGTCCCACTGGCCGATATTATGAGGTGTAATCTGCTGTGCTCTGTGGCAGCTCAGGTCGAGCCCCTTTTCTCCGGCCTTGGCAGCTGAGCGCGGGTCAGCCGGACCGCCAACATGCCAGCTTCCGGTACCAGCCGACTCAATATGATAGTGGTTCATCCCACTCTCTTTTGCCACCACCTTTACAACAGCCTCCGCCAGTGGTGAGCGACAAATATTGCCAAGGCAGACAAACAGGAGCCTGACTTTTTCCTCACCCATAGGCAGACCTCTCTGCCTGTGAACGCTGTAGATAGGTGGGATCTGGGTAGCACGGTTGCTGTTTTACATTTGCACTTTCTGCCATCGCAAGTGTGGCCGTTAATAGTGCTGCTGAACGATCAACAGCCAGTGGTAGACGCTGCCAGCCCTTGAGGTCAATTGGCGGCTCACTGTGACATACGTAGCTTTCAGGATGGGTCTGATCGGCCTCTTCCCAGCCTAGGCAACAGTCTGCCTCCACTGCATCTCCAGCTTGATAGCGCCCTGCAAACACCTCTCCGGCGCGCGCATCCTCCAGCACCCAGATCGGCCCATCGCAATCTGCCTGTCGCGCTGTAATCGCTAAAGATGAAAGGTGCAGAATTGGCAGTTTCATACCGCTATTAATACCAGCCAGCGTCGCTGCTGCGATGCGAAGTCCGGTAAACGATCCAGGCCCCGCCCCTAGTGCCAGTAAGTCAAGCTGACTCCAGTTCAGCCCGGCCTGCGCGAGCAGATCATCCAGCACCGGAACAATGCTAACCGACCGAGTTTTACCATGCTTTGTTGTTTCCGTGGTGAGAAAGTCACCACTTGCTGTATGAACGGCTGCGGCGATCTCACCAAATGCCGTATCCAACGCCAGAATGTTTGTCACAGGCGCTGTTTCAGCGCCTTCTTTAAAGCCTCGCCATACTCTGGATGCTGTAATCCAAGAACACTATTGGCCAACAAGAAGCCCTCTGGATTACCAGCATCAAAACGCTGCCCCTGAAGTACAACGCCATAAACTGGCTCCTCTTTTGCCAGTGCTGCGATTGCATCGGTGAGCTGAATCTCACCACCTGCGCCCGCCTCCACATGCTTTAGAAGACCCATAAGGCGTGGTGTAAAAATATATCGTCCAATCATGGCCATCTGTGATGGCGCATCTTCAATAGAGGGCTTCTCAACCATGTTGATAAGGCGGAGCAGGCCGTCGCCTTCTGTCGTAAAGTCTACAATGCCATATCTTGAAACATCGGCAGCATCGACCTTGAGCAGCCCGATCACCGAGCAGCCCGTTTGATCATGCACCTTGCGTAGCTGCTGCATCGCCGGCTCATTATGAATAATAAGCTCATCTGCCAGTGATACGCCGAATGGTTCATCGCCAACCCAGTGGCGGGCACAGAGCACGGCGTGGCCTAGACCGAGCGCCTCCTTCTGACGCAGGTAAATCACCTCAGCCATACGAGCAACACGAGAGACCTCACTGTATAACTCACTTTTTCCGGCGTTTTTTAAGTTCGCCTCAAGCTCTGTTGAAATATCGAAATGATCTTCAATAGCGCGCTTGCCACGGCCGGTCACCATGATGATCTCATCCATGCCAGCAGCCAATGCCTCTTCAACGCCATACTGAATCAACGGCTTATCAACAATGGTCAACATCTCTTTCGGGCTTGCCTTGGTGGCAGGCAGAAAGCGGGTACCAAGGCCTGCGGCTGGAAAAATAATCTTACGCAGTGATTTCATAGCAGACTCAGGAGAGACGCCCATAAGAGTGTAGTCCAGAGAGGTACATGTTCACCCCCAGGAAACAAAATATTGTGACAAGAAATCCGGCCACAGCCCACCAGGCCAACGCTCTTCCGTGCCAGCCATGTGAAACACGCGCATGTAGATAGGCACCGTAGACCAGCCAGACAATAAGTGCCCAAGTCTCCTTCGGATCCCACGACCAGTAGCCGCCCCAGGCCTCAGCAGCCCAGACCGCCCCAAGAATTGTAGCCAATGTAAATGCAGGGAATCCGACCGCGACCGACTTATAGGCCAGCTGATCAAGCTGATCGAGTGTTGGGAAAATATTCAGCATTTTCGAGCTGCTTCCCTTTGCCTCCATGCTATGACGAAACAAATATGCCATGCCGGCACCACACGCCACAGCAAATGCACCATATCCGACAAAGTTCATCGGCACATGAATCTTCATCCAGTAGGACTGCAGAGCTGGAACCAGTGGTTTGATATCTCCCTGGCCAATTGAATCGAGCCAGATGCCAAAGAAAACACCGGCTGAAACTAACAGCATCACAAATGCCCCTAGCGCCTTGGCCTGATAGCGGCGCTCAAAGGAGAGGTAAACAGCAGCTGTGATCATAAACAGTAAGATAAATACTTCGTAAAGGTTGGAAACCGGTGCATGCCCCATGCCCATGTCAAACAGATAGGACTCATGCCAGCGCAGCAACAGTGCTGTGCCGCCGGCATAGGTGGCAAACCATGCCGACCATGTTGCCACTCGGCCAATAAATGACTCGGGAGCAAAGAGGTATGCGACATAAGCTACTGCAGAGAAGATGTAGACAACGTTCATCGCCATGATGATCTTGGCTGCGATCAGATTGGACTGATCTTCGTAGGATATCTGTGCGGCTGCCGGCTCAAGCTGTGCAGCAACAACGGCCAGCACAACCATCAATAACAAGCCGTCCAGCCATGGCACCGTATTGGGTGCGACACGCCCCTCCATAAGGGCCGGCTTGATGGCGGAACCCATGGCTGCGATAGCGCAGGCAGTTAAGGCGCCTACCCCGCCCCAAACCAGGCCCTGTGCACCAAGCACCTGATAGAGAAACAGATCCTCGTTATAGCCACCCTGGCCGTACATGGCCATGGCGGAAATGCCGAGCGCCAACCCGATATAGGCATAGAAACGAAGAAACGCCCAGCGCCCCCGGTTCAGCATACCCCAGATCGATAATTTAGCAGTCGTTGCAGTCATGCAGCTCTCCTTTGCAGCAGTGAAGTTCAACCGCGATGAAAATCTTCATCAAGCTTGGTGAACAGATCGTTAAACGTCTGTTTAAACGACATCATATTCCGATTGGTCATTCCGGCTAAGCATACTTCCAGATGCCCCTCCTGCGGGCGAATCACTAACCACAGCTTGCGATGTGGCATATAGAACATGATACAGAGGCCAAGCACCAACAGTGTGCTGCCAACCCAGACCACATTTGCACCCGGATCTTTGGCCAACTGCAGGCCCGTGTAATAGACATGCTCATAGTCGATCAGCATCGGAATAGCTGGCCACGGCAGGTTTGGAATTAGCTGTACCGCCTGCACCATGCGCTCGCCAATATTTCTGATATCTTCTGGCAGCTTCTCACCATATATCTCTTTGGCAGCCTCCTCAAAAGCTTCGGAGGCCCCTCTTTCTGTGCGCTGGCCCTCTGTACTGTACAGCTTAAAAATAAACGCATGGAATAGCTGCCAGTCATCTGAACTGGTCAGGTCCAACCCTAGCGCCACTGTCTCATAATCTTTGGTATCGCCAGTCGTTGATACCATCATCCATGAGCCCTGATTGTAGCCAGCCGTGTCAATATAGGGATTCATGTACGCCTTCACTTTCACCGGCTTCAGACCGGGGCCGCGCATAACAAACTCAACTGAGGGACCAATATCCTGAAACTTGCGCGGCTGGCCTGCCTCAGCCACATTCTCCACATTATATGGCCTGAAATCGGTCACCTCCAGTGAAACGCCAGTGCCTTCATCCTTCCATGTTTCATAAACAGCCGTCTTGGCAAAGGTGGTGTTCTGGCTGCCATCTGTGTGAAAAAGCTTGAAATAGACATCAGAGCCACCATCTCCGAAGCTGGCCTGATAGATATAGACCCCCTTATAGAAAAGCGGCTCGTTAACAATGATATCGGAGGTGAGTACCTCCTTGCCCTCATCGATAATGGTTAGGTTGCTACGGAACTCTTTGGGTGCCCCGGTAGAGAAGAAATCGATCTCAAAACTATTGCAACGCACCTGAAATGGCATATCAAGTGTGGCCGTTTGGGTTCCCTTTAGAAAAGAGATCGTCTTCTCAGCCCCGCCCTCTGGTACGGCCATATTGCCGCGCAAGCCAAACTGCACGCTCACCCAGCCGCCAACAAGAATAACCAGGATCGCCGCATGCACGGAGATATAGCCCCACTTGTGATAGCGCCCTTTATCAGCGCGCAGAAAATGCTCTCCGCCCTCCTCAGCCGACCTAAACTCCCAACCATGAAGCTGCTTCCGGAATAGCTCCTGTAGCTTCTCTATCGGTACCGCAGTGCTTAGTTGCCAGTGATGCAGAAGCTCCATGCGCTCCAATGCGCGAGTGCTCATGGTCACTTTGCGGGTACGCATCTCCTTGAGCATCTTCGGCACATGGCGCCATAGGCAGGCGGTAAGCGAGAGCATCAGGAAGCCAAGTAGCGTCTGGAACCACCAGGTGTGGTACATATCGAAAAGGCCAAGTGAGCGGAACACCCAATACCACAGTGCGCCAAACTGCTGTAGATAATCGGCCTGCTCCTGATTCTGAAGCAACACCGTTCCGATCACCGATGCAATGGAGAGCACCATCAGCAGAACAATGGCCAGTGACATCGAGCCCAGTCGCTGCCAGAGCAGCTTTAGAAAGTCGGAGAATGAATTCATGGCGGCATGTTAGCTATTCATGCAGACCGCGTCATGGCCGGATTGTCGTGGAGTGGTTGCGCCATATACGCAAAATAGTTGAGGCTTTGCCGCTTCCAGCAACTCCTTGCAGCCGCCCAGCTAAATGCCGCTGTAAACGGTAGAAGGTGTTACAGCTCGGCTGAAGCGTTTCTCCTCCTCTACGGTTGAGGCTGCTGGAGAGTAGAACACCGCCACAGGCACGAGCAAGACAGCTCACCTGCGTCGAGGCATCGACCCGGACTGCCACTTGCGAGCCACTATAGCACACCTTGTTCAACCCGGGTCGAGCCGGGAGAATCAAGGTAGTGCTGCCGGGCCACGTCTGTCGCATGACTTGGCGTAGCTTGGGTGAAAAGAAACGCACCAAGCCAGCAGCAGTTTTCTGGCTATCAGCCAGCAGGAGAAACGGGCCCTGCCTCTGTTTGAAGCAGCACATGCGGGCAGTGCCAGGCAGTGAAAAAGGGGAAGCAGCCACACCTGCTACTGTATGGGTGTGGTGAGCGATCATGCCCCCACGCCTCAAAACCTTGGCGGTCTTGAGGGCCGCCAATTTGTATCGAATTTTAGAGTGCTTCTTAATCCGCAGCGAGAATCGCCTCTGCCTGTGCGGCACGATCATCGTTCAGCTTGGCGGCCAGCGCATCATCGTTCTGAGCCAACATCTGCACAGCCAGCAGGCCAGCATTTTTGGCACCGTTAATGCCCACTGTCGCCACTGGCAGCCCCGGCGGCATCATCACGGTAGAGAGCAGTGCATCTTCACCATTCAATGGCCCAGAGGCGATCGGCACCCCGATCACTGGCTTCACAGTTTTCGAGCAGACCACGCCTGCCAGGTGCGCTGCCATGCCTGCTGCACAGATAAAGACCTTGCAGCCAGCCTCTTCCGCCTCTTTAACAGCCTGCACCGTCGCTTCCGGCGTACGGTGAGCTGAACGAATCATTGTTTTATAAGCAACGCCAAACCCATCCAGCACAGCTTCCGTTTTCTGCATAACTGGCCTGTCGTTGACGCTTCCCATTAAAATCAGAACCTGAATTGCTTCCATAACTTTACACTCCTTCTTCACGAGCAACGGCACGATAACCGATATCTCGCCGATAAAATCCACCCGGCCACTCCAGATGCTCAAGTGCCGCATACACGGTATGCTGTGCCCTCTTTGCTGTTGCGGCCACAGCTGTTACGCCAAGAACTCGGCCGCCTGCATTGATAATAGCCCCATCCTTCTCGGCAGTTCCAGCATGAAACACGATGGTGCCAGATGCTTCCACATCATCAAGCCCCCCGATCACCTGCCCCTTTTCAAAGTGCGCAGGATAGCCATCGGAAGAGACCACAACACAGAGTGCTGTCCCTGCCTCCCACTCAAGCGCAACGCCCTCAAGTTCGCGATTTGCTGCCGCCAACAAAACCTCTCCAAGGTCAGACTTGAGTCGGCTCATCAGCGGCTGACACTCCGGATCACCAAAACGGACATTAAACTCCAGTGTTTTCGGCCCGTCCTTAGTCAACATGATGCCTGCATAAAGCGTGCCGATAAACTCAGCACCGCGCTTTTTAAGCGCTGCGATAATTGGGCGGGCAACCTTCTCCAGAACCTCGCTGGCCACCTCATCGGTCACACATGGTGCAGGTGAATAAGCGCCCATACCGCCTGTGTTCGGCCCTTCATCACCATCTAAAAGCGCCTTATGATCCTGTGAAGATGCCAGTGGAAGGATAGTGTCTCCAGAAACAATAAACAGACAGCTGGCCTCTTCGCCCACCAAGCACTCTTCGATGACAACCTGTGATCCCGCATCGCCAAAACTGTTGCCTGCCAGCATATCACGCACTGCATCAATCGCCTCTTCCTCACTCTGTGCAACAATCACGCCCTTGCCAGCGGCAAGGCCGGAGGCCTTCACAACAATCGGTGCGCCCCATGAGCGGATCGTTTCCACGGCCTCGTCGATATTAACATGCACCTCGAACCGCGCCGTTGGCACGCCTGCCTCATGCATTAACCGCTTTGAAAATGATTTGCTGCCTTCAAGGTTTGCTGCCGCCTTATCGGGGCCATAGACCGGAAAACCCTCTTCACGCAGCTGGTTGGCCAAGCCAAGAACCAGCGGCACTTCCGGGCCTACAACGACAAGGTCGGGCTTCTCAGCTTGCGCCAATTTCAATAGCTCATCGATATCCTCAGCTCCAACAGCAACACAGCGGGCATCGCGTGCAATCCCGGGGTTGCCCGGTGCACAAACTACTTCAGATACGGATGGGGAACACTTCAGCTTCCAGCAAAGAGCATGTTCACGGCCTCCGCCACCGACAACTAACACTTTCATATGTGAAACCCCTTAATGCCTGAAGTGCCGGATACCGGTAAAGATCATTGCCAACCCATGCTCATCTGCAGCCGCGATCACTTCTTCATCACGGACCGAGCCACCCGGCTGAATCACAGCCTTAGCACCCGCCTCTGCCAAAGCATCAACGCCATCACGGAAAGGAAAGAAGGCATCGGAAGCCACGGCAGAGCCAGTGATCGCCTCTCCGCCATGATGTGCCGCGATACGGGTCGAGTTCACACGGTTCATCTGACCGGCACCCACACCCAGCGTCACGCCGCCTTTAGCAAAAACAATCGCATTGGACTTCACATGCTTGGCCACAGACCAGGCAAACAGCATATCCTGCCACTCCTCTTCGGTCGGCGCGCGTTTGGTCATAACCTTGCACGCATCCCGATCAAGAATATGGGCATCGCGCTCCTGAACCAAAAGCCCGCCATTCACACGCTTGAACTCCAAGCCGCCGGTTACAGGTGCAGCGGATGGGGCCAGCAGCAGGCGAAGGTTTTTCTTCTCTTTCAGCGCTTCGCGCGCCGCATCGGTGAAGCCCGGCGCAATAACGACTTCCATAAAAGTTTCAGAAATCAGCTTTGCCGTTTCACCCTCAAGTGGCCGATTGAAGGCAGCAATACCGCCAAATGCAGAAACCGAGTCCGCAGCACGGGCGCGCCCATAAACTTCTGGCTGAGTTCCTCCAATTGCCACACCGCATGGGTTGGCATGTTTAACAATCACCGCTGCACTCTCTTCAAAGTCGCGCACGCAGGCAAAAGCGGCATCGGCATCGGCAATATTGTTATAGGAGAGCGCTTTGCCCTGCAACACCTCACAATCAGCTAGAGATATGCCTTCATCTTCAATATCAGCATAGAAGGCGCCACGCTGATGTGGATTCTCTCCATACCTCAACGCATCAGCCGTCTTGATAAACTGCCGGGTAAAGATGTCCGGAAAATCACGCTTGGAGCCATCGGAGTTCAGTGCAGAGAAGTGGTTGGCAATTGCCCCATCATAGGCTGCTGTATGAGAAAAAGCCTTGGTTGCCAATGCGCGCCGAACCCCTTCGCTCAAGCTGCCGGCATCCATCGCCTCAATCACCATTGCGTAATCAGAAGGGTCTACCACGATTGTTACAAACTTGTGATTTTTGGCTGAGGCACGAACCATGCAAGGGCCACCAATATCAATGTTCTCTATCGCATCATTGATCGTACACCCCTCTTTCGCCACCGCTTCACGGAATGGATAGAGGTTCACGCAAACCAGATCGATTTGTTCGATCCCATGCTCCTTCATAGAGGCTAGGTCACCCTCGTTATCACGGCGAGCAAGAATGCCACCGTGTACCTTCGGGTTGAGTGTTTTTACCCGGCCATCCATCATCTCGGGAAAGCCCGTATAGTCGGACACATCCCGGCAGGTGATGCCAGCATCACGCAAAAGCTTGGCCGTGCCCCCGGTTGATAGGATTTTCACGCCTCGTTCTGTCAGTGCTTGAGCAAATTCCTTCACGCCTGTTTTGTCTGAAACACTGATTAGCGCCTGTTTGATTGAAGCCATCTGAACTACTCCGGAAAGAGGAAATAAAAGGGGTTGAGAAGCTACGCATCAGCCACCGGGAAGCAACAGTGAACCAGAGGTTTGCGCAGCGTGCCGCTTTGAATCAATATCCTCCCCCTGACACACCCCACCCCGGAGAGGCCATGCCTAAAATACTACTGATACTACTGCTGATCACCATCACGCCCGCTGTCCATGCAGGCGAACTTCAGGAGGCCACTTTCAAAAATGGTGTTAAATTAATAGTAGAAGAGGATCACTCCGCGCCTGTGGCCATGGTTCAAATATGGCTAAAGGTAGGCGGGCGCGATGAGCTGCCCGGCAAAACAGGCCTGGCACATGTTTTTGAGCATATGATGTTCAAGGGCTCAAAAAAGCTTGGGCCTGGTGAATATAGCAAGCATATCTCCGCTATGGGTGGCAACGACAACGCTTTTACCTCCACCGATTTCACCGCCTATTTTGAGACAGTGCCCGCGATACGTGTTGGCGAAGTATTGGCGATGGAGGCAGAGCGTTTTGCGAACCTCAGGCTGCGTGATGCAGATTTTCAGAAAGAGATCCAGGTCATCATGGAAGAGCGGCGCATGCGCACAGAAGATGACCCAAACAGCCGCATGTTTGAGGAGCTCTCCGCCGCATCGCTGCGCCTGCACCCCTATCGCAACCCGGTGATAGGCTGGATGCAAGATCTTAGGGCGCTCACCATTGAAGATGTGAAGGACTTCTATAAAAAACACTATGTGCCGGGCAATGTTATTGTCGTTGTAGTTGGGGATGTTGACTTCAAGCAGCTGAAAAAGACCGTGCGCAACACCTTTGGAAAACTAAAGGTTCGGCCAGTTCCTGAGCGATTCAACCCTGTTGAGCCGGAGCCATTCGGCCCTAAGCGTGTTCAGGTGACACTGCCAGCACAGCTACCTATGCTGGCCATCACAATCCCAGTGCCTGTATGGAGCCCCGGAAAAAATGATCATGAAGCCGCAGCCTTAGCAGTGGCCACGCAAATTCTTATCGGCGGCCGATCTGCACGCATGACACGCGAAATTGTTGATAAACAACGCAAGGCTTTTTCTACAGGAGCCGGATATGATGCCGCCAGCATGGGGCTCGATCTCTGGTACGCCTACGGCATGCTTGGCCCCAGCCAAACTCCCGAAGCATTTGAAAAAAGCCTATGGGCACTACTGAAAAATATGGGAGAAGAAAAAGTTTCGCAGCAGCGCCTGCAAGCAGCCAAGCGCAATATTATCGCTGCCAACACCTTCGCACAGGACTCGCTCTACCTTCGTGCCAAAGAGATTGGACGCATGGAGGTGGTTGGCATCGGTGCAAAAAACCGCGCGCGCTGGCTTGAGATAATCCGCACAGTCACTGCAGATAGTGTCCGCAAGGCGGTCGCGCGCTGGCTTGTGCGCGAACGTTCTACCACAGGCATCCTGCTGCCGGAGGTGAAGTCATGAAGCTGCGACTTCTTTTGCTAACACTTCTGCTTACCCCTTTCAGCGCACATGCCGTGCCGCTAATTCAGGAGGCGCGCCTTGACAGCGGCCTGCGGATTCTTCTGATGGAGGCGCACAATGTGCCAATGGTGTCGATGCAGCTATCCATGGTCGCCGGTTCACGCTTCGATCCAGACGGCAAGGGTGGTACGGCAAGTCTTCTCGCTGCCATGCTATCGGATCACACTGCCAGGCATGGGCATATTGCTTGGGCCGACATGCTTGATGCTGGAGCACTCCGGCTTGGCGGTGGTGTCAGCCGCGATGAGTTCAGCATCTCCCTAACCGTGCTCAGGGAGATGCTTGAGCCTGGCATGGAAAGCCTTGCAGAAGCGCTGCTTCATCCAGGCTGGAGCAAAAAACGCTTTGCCATACTTAAGCAGGATGCTCTTTCTGCCGCCCGAAAAGCGCAGGAAGAGCCGGGCGTGCGAGCCGCTGAAGCAGCCGCCACGCTACTCTTTAATGCCCACCCCTATGGCCACCGCCCCTCCGGCTCGCTTGCTTCACTCAAAGCCATTGAACTATCCGGCCTGAAATTGCTCTACAGGGCACAAGTGAAGCCGCAAGGCGCCGTGCTTGCCGTCAGCGGCAACATCACCATGGCCGAACTAAAACCGCTGGTAGCCAAGCTGTTTGCTAACTGGAAGGGGGCTCCGAAAAAAGGTTTGGGAGATATTCCGGCTCCGAAAGGAGCGGGCGGTAAACAGCGCGACATTGAGCTTCCCACCAGTCAGACACAGCTACAGCTGCTGCGGCTTGGTCCGCCACGTAGCAGTGGCGCCTTTTTTCCAATCTTTGTACTCAATCACATACTGGGCGGAGGCAGCTTCGGCTCACGCTTAATGGAAGAGCTGCGTGAAAAACGTGGGCTGACTTATGGTGTCTACTCCTACTTTTCGCCACTGGCGACCCACGGTCCATTTGTGATTAGCTTACAGACCCGCGGCGCTCAGGCAGATGAGGCAGAGCGGGTTATACGCAAATTGATGACCGATATGGCGGCCGGAAATATTGATAACAGCCAGCTTGAAGCCGCACGCAAAAACCTGGCGGGCAGCTTTGCCCAGCGTATGGATTCCAACCGTGAACGTGTCGGACTGCTTGCCATGATGGGCCTCTATAGCCTTCCGCTAGACTACCTGAGCCGCTGGGTTGGGCGGGTCAATGCGGTCACATTGGCAGAAGTGCGCCAGCAGGCAGCCGCCTACCTGAACCCCGATGAGTGGGGCCGTATACGGGTTGGGGCGAGCCTTAAGTAGCCTAAGATGAGAGTAACAGCCGGAAATTTACGAGGGCGCGCAATACAGATCCCCAACATAGCAGGCTTAAGGCCTACGCCATCTAAGGTGCGGCAAGCGCTGTTCAATATTCTCGGCTCTGTTAAAGGGCTCAACATGCTCGATCTTTTTTCCGGCTCAGGGATTATGTCACTTGAAGCCCTTTCGCGTGGCGCTGGCTCCGCCGTATCCATTGAGCAAAACCACAGGCTGGTGAAGAAACTCTCCGATATTCGCACAGCATGGGGGCTCGAAGCACAGTGGCAGATAAAAACCGCTCCGGTCGAAAAAGGGCTTGCGGCCCTTCAGCAACAGTCTTTCGACCTGATCTTTGCCGACCCGCCCTACCAGCAAGATTTTGCCGAAAAGCTGCCGGTGTGGCTAGATCAGTTTGAGATCAACTGTGGCAGCCTCATCATCGAAGAGTCGTCCCGTGTTGTGCCAGGGTGGCCAGAAGGGTGGGCGTGCAAACAGAGCCGCTGCTATGGTGACACCACACTGCATTTCCTCTCGCGGCTTTCCTAATCCTTAGCTGATCGTTACGGTTCGCCACTGATCAGGAGGTTTTCGTGACACATATCCGCATTGCAACCCGTCGTTCGCCACTGGCTTTATGGCAAGCTGAACATGTCTCGGCCACACTGAAAAGCATCGACTCAGGCGTCACCACTGAGCTTGTCAAGATTGTCACCAAAGGCGACAAAATTCTCGATGTGCCTTTGGCTCAGGTGGGAGGCAAAGGGCTTTTTACCAAAGAGATTGATGAGGCGCTGCTCGATGGACGTGCAGATATTGCCGTCCACTCCATGAAAGATGTGCCAACCCTGCTGCCGGCAGGAACCAGCATCCGCGCCAACCCAACACGCGAAGACCCGCGCGATGCGATTGCCACAATTACAGGTGGCGGGCTGGATACCTTGCCTGCAGGAGCAAGAATCGGCACATCAAGCCTGCGTCGTGTGGCTCAGTTAAGCGCCAAATACCCCACATTCGAATTCACCTCCATTCGCGGCAATATTCAAACCCGACTCTCCAAGCTGGGCGCCGAAGTGGACGCAGTTATTCTGGCTGCCGCCGGTGTATGCCGCATGGGAATGCAGGATCAAATGCATGAGTTTCTTGCTACCGATGTGATGCTGCCCGCAGTAGCACAAGGCACCCTCGGCATTCAGACTCGCGATAGTGATGATGCAATTAACGCGCTGGTGGATCGGCTAAATGATCCCGAAACTTCTGTGCGCACCAAAGCTGAACGTGCATTTCTTGCCACGCTTGAAGGTGGCTGCCAGGTACCTATCGCTGCTTATGCCACACTCAATGGTGATGCTCTGCACCTTAAGGGGCTGGTAGGCTCAGTGGATGGTGCCACTGTCATTGTGCGAGAGGCAACTGGAGCATCATCCGAAGCAGAGGCTATCGGCACAAGCCTCGCCAATGAAATTCTTGATGCGGGCGCTCGCCCGATTCTGGAAGCTCTATATGCTGAAGGAATAAAATAAAAGCTGCCTTACCGGTTCTTTCAAGGGGCCTCCATGCCAACAATAACTTTTCAGGAAAAAGCATATGAATGCAGTGGCGAAGAGTCGCTGCTCGACTGTATCAATAGGCAGGGAGGTAGCCTCTCCTTCGGCTGCCGTGCAGGCATCTGCCAAGCATGCATGCTTAAGGCGACCCACGGAGCGCCGCCAGCCGCAGCCCAGCAGGGCATAAAGCCGAGCCTAAAAGAGAAAGGCTACTTCCTCGCCTGCCTCTGCAGGCCGAAGTCCGACCTTGAAATAGCGCTCCCCGATAGGCGTGATGAGCTCACATCTGTCACCATCAACAGCATAGATTACTTTACCTCGACAGTGCTGCGTCTTACCACGAGCTGCCCGGATGGCTTCTGCTATCAGCCAGGTCAGTTCGTCAATGTTATCAGGGCTGAAGATGGTCTCGCTCGTAGCTACTCACTGGCCAGCATTCCCAGTGATGGCCATCTGGAGTTTCATATCCGACTTCTGCCTGATGGGGAAATGAGCCACTGGATTGCCCACACATTGAAACAGGGAAGTGAGATTCTTTTAAGTGATCCGATGGGCAACTGCTGTTATCGCCAAGACTATGCTGAAAAACCACTGCTTCTGGCTGGAACCGGGACGGGGATGGCGCCGCTCTTTGGCATTCTTCGTGATGCTCTGGCCAATGAGCATCGCCCGGATATCCAGCTTTTGCACGGTGCCTTACAGGGCACCGATCTCTACTTGGATCAGCAACTCCGTGACATAGCAGGCCAACACAGCAACGTCAGCTATATTCCATGTGTGTTAAATGGTGTTACGCCACAGGGCGGTGTAAGTGGCTCGATTGATAGCCACCTTGCAACCCTCTCCGGCGACAGTGATAGAGCCGCCTTCCTCTGTGGTGATTCAGATATTGTCGAAGCCATGCGCCAAACTTGTATGCGCCTTGGCATTCATGAGTCAGCCATCCATAGCGACTCATTCGGCAAGTAGGTCTTTCAGAAGCAGCCAGTGAAAGTAGCTTCTATTCCAAATCGCTGGTGTTGTTAATCGCCACTTGATGCTGCATCCTGGCTCTTTTTAAGTTCAGCCTGTTTGCGCCCCCAGAAAGAGATAAGCTCGTCACGAGTGATTGCTTTATCCAGGTCACGGTCAATGCGCATAAACTCATTGCGAACAGGCTCCATCTGCTCGGCCTCACTGATCTGCAGGTCGCCATTGGCATCCCAGCGCTTCATAAGGTGTTTGATAATAATATCTTTTACCTTCTGTGATTTCTTCATCATCTCGGGGCGATGCTTATAGCGAGTGTTATATGCCTCTTCGGCACTAAGCGCTCCATCACCATCACTATCGGCTTTATGAAACTTGGCCAAGGCCAGATTCTCATATTCGGCAACGCTAATCACCCCGTCTTGGTTGCTATCTCTTGCATTAAGAATGCGGTCTGCTGACTCCTCTGGGTTATAGGACGGCATAGCCTCCACAGGTGCCCCTACCATTATTAATGCCACAAACAATACTAACTTTTTCATTCAACTATCCCTTCATTGTAAATTGATTTCCGCTGCAAAGAGGCTAGATCCCAGCCAACATCATACTCTAGCCGCAGCTTGCCCATTGGCAAATTTAATCATATTAAATCTTAGTCGTCACATAGGCAGGCTTCGGCCTCATCTATTTGCTTCTCACTAAAAACATGGATGCCGTGACGCACCAACAACCTTGCTGTTACGCCCGCACCTTCAATTTTGTGCTTGGAAAATGTGCCATCATTCACATGTGCCACGCCGCAGGAGGGGCTGCCCTCTTTCAGAATGGCAATCTCGATATCATGGCGCATACATTCGGCCAGTGCTCGCTCAGCGCCATCAATAAAGGCATCGGTGACGTCTCCACCATCACGGTGACACACTTTCCCACAGCCGCGCAACACAGCTTCGGCATCACCACCCACAATCTCGGCCGGTGGGCGCGGTATTGACAAGCCTCCTGCCACTTCGGGACAGAAGGGAACCAACCGCCCCTGCTGCTGCCATTTCTCAATAAGCCCCTGCTGGCGGCAGCAACCGCCATCATAACGCACCTTTTCTCCAAGCAGGCAGGCGCTGATCAATGCCCTCTTCACCGCCATGCTGCCAAATAACCCATAAGCATCGCCTCAGGCCGGGTGTATATCTCCATGCTGCAAGCTTAACGAAAAAACATTCATGGGTGAATTCAATCAACCATACCGAATGTTCTATAACCCCGTGAGAAAACATGGTTATAATAGGGCTCTTCGCCGATCAAGCGTAAATAGCAATGCGGTGAAGCGTTCAATGGTGTTTAAAATAATGGTGGCGGCTCACTCTTCGTGTCCGGCAGTTTTTGAAGGTATAATTCATGTCCATAGATGAAAACTCTCAGCCCACATTTGGTGAGCTAAACCTGGCTCCGGCCGTGCTTCAGGCGGTTCAGGACATAGGCTACGAAACACCATCCCCCATTCAGGCACAGACGATTCCATTCCTTCTCGAAGGCAGGGATGTGCTGGGTCAGGCACAAACAGGTACAGGCAAAACAGGCGCTTTTGCACTGCCGCTGCTCTCTAATATTGACCTGAGCAAGAGCTCTCCCCAGCTACTCGTGCTGGCGCCAACGCGCGAACTGGCGATCCAAGTAGCAGAGGCATTTCAAACTTATGCAAAGCACCTGAAAGGCTTCCATGTGTTGCCGATCTACGGTGGGCAGAGTTATGAGATTCAGCTGCGCGCACTGAAGCGCGGTGTGCATGTTGTGGTTGGCACTCCTGGACGTGTCATGGATCACATGCGCCGCGGAACACTGAAGCTCCGTGGCCTTCGTGCACTTGTGCTGGATGAAGCTGATGAAATGCTACGCATGGGTTTTATCGATGATGTAAAATGGATTCTTGAGCAGACGCCTGGTAATCGCCAGATAGCGCTCTTCTCGGCCACCATGCCGCCTGTTATCCGAAAAATTGCCGAGCAGCATTTGAATGACCCCAAACAGGTTACCATCAAGGTGAAAACCACTACTGCGGAAACAATTCGCCAGCGTTATCTGGTTGCTAGCGGACGCAAAAAAATGGATGCGCTGACTCGCATTCTCGAAGCAGAGCCCTTTGACGGCATGATCATTTTTGTGCGGACCAAAACCGCAACTGAAGATATTGCTGAAAAGCTTGAGGCTCGCGGTTTTTCGGCGTCTGCACTCAATGGTGACATCACACAGAAAATGCGCGAAGCAACGGTCAACCGCCTGAAGAAAGGGCAGATTGATATCATTGTCGCCACCGATGTGGCCGCGCGAGGCCTGGATGTGGAGCGCATTAGCCACGTCATCAACTATGATATTCCACAGGATACTGAGCCCTACGTACACCGCATTGGGCGCACTGGCCGGGCAGGCCGAAAGGGTGATGCGATCCTCTTTGTAGCTCCGCGCGAAAAGCGCATGCTTTATGCAATTGAGCGGGCCACAAAGCAGAGAATTGAGCAGTTTGAAATGCCTACAACCGAAGCGATCAACAGCAAGCGCATTAACGAGTTCAAGCAACGGATCAGTGCCACACTGGAATCTGATGCGGATCTGAAATTATTTACTGACATCGTGGAGCAGTACTGTGCTGATAATGAGGTGAGTACGGGTGAAGTTGCAGCGGCACTCGCAAAAATGGTTCAGGGCGACAAATCTCTGCTGCTTGCAAATGAACCGAGGCATAGCTTCAAGGAGCGCGCCGAACGCAACCCCCGCCTTGATGCGCCTGAGGATAAGCGCAAGAGCATGCAGAATCGTAGGGTTGAAATGGCGGATGGCTCCTCTGATCGCAAGCCGCGCCGTGAAAGGCCTGCAGCCGAAGCCTTCAGTGGACCAAAGCCGGAGAGGGGCATGGAGCGCTATCGCCTTGAAGTCGGAGAGGAGCACGGCGTCAAGCCAGGCAACATCGTCGGCGCGATTGCCAATGAGATGGGGCTGGAGTCTGAGTTTATCGGCAACATTCAGATCATGGGTGACCACAGCACGGTTGACCTGCCGGAAGGGATGCCGAAAGAGCTTTATAAGCAGTTTTGTCAGATTCGGGTTGCAGGGCGCCCACTTGATGCCACAAGCCTTAGCGGACCAACAAACAGCAATCCGCCGGCTGCCAATAGACGTAGAGGAAAACCACCCTCAAACACGAGAGGAGGCAAACACCCACCACGACGTAGCAGTGCGGTGCAAGGCAAGCGCAAACCACCGCGACGCAAGTAGGTCGCCTCTCCAAAAATGGTAAAAAGAAAAGGAGCGGCAAAGTGCCGCTCCTTCAGCTATTTCTTTAAACGATGCCTGTCAGAAAGAGAGCCTTACTCCGCTCCCGGCAAGCCATCCGTAGATGCTGGCACATCGCCCCTTAGCTTAGATGGATCGAAACCCTTCTGCGACTGCTCGGCAGGGGATTCAGCAGGAAGCTCATCAACAACGGCATTCTCAACCACAGAACCCGTCTGCTGCTGGGAGAAAAATGCCAACGTCAAGCTGGTCACCATAAATGCTGCTGCCAAGCCGCCGGTCATTTTCCCAAGAAAAGAGCCTGAGCCGCGGCTGCCAAAAAGGGTCTGTGCTCCGCCGCCGCCAAATGAGGCGCCTATATCTGCGCCCTGCCCACGCTGAACCAGAATCACCCCAATTAATAGCAGTGCAATGAGCACATGAATAATAATAAGAACTGTTGTCATCTGCGAATACTCTCCTTAACTCGCCACTTTTACAGCGGCCTGTACAATATCCATGAATGAATCTGCTTTCAGGCTTGCGCCGCCAACCAGTGCGCCTTCAACTCCAGGGCAGGCCATAAGCTCTTCAGCGTTACCCGGATTCACACTGCCGCCATAGAGCACACGACAGTCATGCCCTAGCCGCTGCAGCTCTGCATGTACAAAGGCGTGGGTTTCTACAACCTGCTCTGGCGAGGCTGTTACGCCTGTAC
>CAZFCL010000013.1:0-18032 GCA_964517705.1 uncultured Zetaproteobacteria bacterium
GGGTGTATAGGCTAAAACCTATCGAGGGTTCGAATCCCTCTCTCTCCGCCATTGTTTGATCTGGTTCAGGTATTCAGAATGGCGACATGTTTTCTGAAGCCTACCGAGAGAGGGTGAGAGCACTCGAAATAAGGGTTCGACAATCCGGAGGGTGCCGGATTGAACGTCACAACGTGACGGCCCAAGGGGCGAAGGGCACTGCTGCCCGGAGTAATCCCTCTCTCTCCGCCAGTAAGGTGTTGGATTCCTACCAGCAAAGATCTTCGCGAGGGGGTGCTTGTATATGCAGTTCCAAGGTGTGATTGTTGTATTCGTCTTTTTTATGGCCCTCTCTTTGACAAGCTGTGGCCCAGATGAAGCGGAGATTGAGTGGCAGCTACCACTTGAGAAGGGGCCAGATCCACACAGTGGAAATATTGTGGATATGTTACCTGAATGGGCTGTAGCTCAACGAGGCAGTGCTGAGCTCATCTGGCTTGATAAGGCTACTACCCGTCGTCATAGCATGGCAGTGGAGCTGGGTGAGACCGTAAAGCTGGCCGGTTGGGATGTTCGCCTGCTTGCTCTGGCATCGGGCCTCCGAGTTCAGAATAACGCTTTTCTGAATGATGAGAATGTGGATAATCCCGCCGCCTTCGTAGAGATCAGCAGAGGTGATAAAGGGCACTACCGTGGCTGGCTCTATCAGGAATTTCCGGAGATGTTTGGTATGGATGATCCGGATTGGAAAGTTTGGTTGAAAGGTATTACCCTTCGGCCCCCTTCAAATGAAGGAGACAATTTGCTCCCTTAGCTCAGCTGGATAGAGCATCTGACTACGAATCAGAAGGCCGGGCGTTCGAATCGCTCAGGGAGCGCCATATAAGACAAGGGCTTAGCAGAAATGCTAGGCCCTTTTTTGTTTCTGCTGCCCAACTGTTTGTCCAACCCTCCTTAGATAATTAGGGTCTTAGCCTGTAAGGAGAAACAGATGCCGATTAAATCCCATATTCGCACTATCGAACATTACCCGAAGCAGGGAATCATGTTCCGAGATATCACGACCCTTTTGAAAGACCCGGTGGGATTTCGTATGATGATCCATGAGTTGGTCAACCGTTACACCGGTGTCAAAATCGACAAGGTGGCTGGTATTGAAGCGAGGGGTTTCATCCTCGGAGCGCCACTGGCACATATGCTGGGTGTGGGTTTTGTACCGGTTCGCAAGAAGGGCAAGCTTCCTGCAGAAGCGGTGGGGCAGGATTACGAACTTGAGTACGGCACAGATCGTATCGAAATACATACTGATGCCATTGAAAAGGGAGAGCGGGTACTGCTGGTGGATGATCTGATTGCCACAGGAGGCACAGCCGAGGCGGCCGTAAAACTTCTTCAGGGTGAGATGGGAGCTGAGGTGATTGAGTGTTGTTTTGCCATTGATCTGCCTGATGTGGGCGGCAGGGAGAGATTGGAGAAGATGGGGCAGAAGGTGTTTGCTCTCTGCGAGTTCGAAGGAGACTGATTACTCCTCCTTTTCAGACTCTTCCTCTTTCTTACTTAGTCGCACTCGTCGAATCCATTCACCACGGAAGCTGAGTAGCTCAACCTGAAGTCCGGCAATATCCAGGCATAGTTTCCCTTCAGGTGCATCGCCAAGTATCTCAACCACCAACCCACCAATCGTAACAGAGCCCTCTTCGGGAAGGTCACTCCCCATAAACTGATTGATATCGTGAATGGCTACGGTTGCAGCAGCTATGACACTGCCATCCGGTTGTGGCCACATCTCTACCTGTGGTGGGAGATCGGACTCATCATGAATCTCACCGACGATCTCCTCGATAATATCTTCGAGTGTGATTACCCCTTCAATGTCGCCAAACTCATCCACAACAATGGCCATATGATGGTGATTGGCCTGAAAATCGAACAGTTGCGCCAGCGCATGCTTACTCGCCGGAATATAGGGAGGTGTTTTCCAGATCACTGCTTCACGCAGCGGCATGTCCTCTTGCCTCAGCTTCATCAGATCGCGCAAGTGAACAATGCCGATCAGATTGTCCGGCTCATTGAGGTAAACAGGGTAGCGCGAGTGGGGTGACTTGGAGACTTCATTCATGGTCTCGCTAACGGTTAAAGCACCATCAAGCATGCGCACATTCGGGCGCGGTGTCATCAGCGCCTTAACAGCTACCTCGTGCAGAGTAAGGCTGTTGTTCAGCATCTGCTCGCGTGCCTGATCCAGCATGCCGGATTCGGCACTCATATCGATCAAGCTTGCAAGTTCTCTGTGTGTGAGCGATCCCTCTCCACTTGCCGGCACTCGCAAGATACGTTTCAGTATGGTAATAATACCGTTCAGAACCTTCACCAGCGGAGCCAGTATTTTCTGAATCAGGCTCATGAGTCCGGATACACGGCACGCCATGCTTTCTGCATGGGCTACAGCAATGGTTTTGGGAAGAATCTCGGCAAATATCAGCACAATCACTGTCATAGCGATTGTGGCATAAAGAATACCCGCCTCGCCGAATTTGGCGACGAACAGGCCTGTTGCCATAGCCGAAGCCGCGATGTTTACAAAGTTGTTGCCAAGCAGAATGGTGGAGAGCATGCGCTCAGGGCGATCAAGCAGTTTTTCCGCCTTCTGCGCGCCTTTATCACCACGCTCCTGACGAACACGTAGCTTGGCACGCTTGGCATGGGTCAGCGCGGTTTCTGATCCTGAAAAGAATGCAGATAGCAGCAGTAGGAAAACAAGGATGCCTACTGCCAGTGAAATAGAGAGATGTTCAATACCCATATTGCGTGTTGAAGGAGTTCCTAAGCCGCTAGTTGATCCACGAATTGATCAGTTTGACACCAAAATAGGCAAGCATGAATAGCACATAGGCAATCAGTACTGCGCGGCTGGCGATGCGTGTTGGCCAGCTGGCCAGGCTGCGTTTGATGAGTAGAACGACCAGCACCACCAGCGTAAATAGTGCCAATAGTACTTTGTGGTTGAGGAGTGCGAACTGTTGATACTCTGTCCACTGCCAGAGAAGGCCACTCAGGATGCTGATGGCGATCAGGGCAGTCGCGATCTTTACCTGTGCGATCATGTGCCGTTCAATCTCCACCAGTGATGGCAGTGCCTGAATCAACCTGAACGATCCCTTTTTTTTCAGTGCGCGATCCAGAAGAATCTGCATCACTGCATGAATCGCTGCCAGTGTCAGCACGGCATACGAGATGAGTGCAATAAGCAGATGGCTGGTTTCCAGGAGTGATGAGGTGTGTACCCAGTTGGGGGTGTGCGCCTCAGGGAGAATAGGTGTGAGTAGTAGTGGAATGGCGGTTAGTGGCAGAAGGAAAAGTCCAAGCCCCTGAATGCCGTGACGTAGAATGCCAAAAGTATAAAGCATCTGCACAATCAGAGTGAAAACGGCGGTGCTGGTGGCAAGTGTGAAGTTGATACCTTCTGTTGTGACCGATTCCAGAAGGTGAATAGCCCAGATGTTCGCGCCGATCGCACCCACCATAAGGCTGACAATAGTGTTGACGATAGCCGGGTTTTTTCTGTCACTGCCTTGCCTTGCATCGCGCCAGAGCATCGCGCCGGCAAACAGCGTCATCAGGACAGCAGCAAAAAAGAGGGTCGATGAGGTCATTTCATTTCCTTGTCGGTTACCTGTATTGAATTCGTCTATTCAAACAAGAGTCGGGCTGCATCATAGCAGGGTTCTATCCGATGAGTAGTAGCTGTGCAATGGAATCATCGTTTTTATCAATGCTGCCCCATCAACATTGACCACAGCAGCAAAAGTCGCACAATCGGGGAGATGCGAGTTGCTCTGTTACTACTTGCTGCCGGAAGCGGCAGTCGCTTTGGCGGCGCGGTGCCCAAGCAGTATGTTGAGGTGCTGGGTAAGCCACTACTACTTTATACCCTGGAACACTTGGCTGCCGAACCGCGTATTGCGGTGGTTCAGCCGGTGGTTTCAGTCGGTGACAGCCACTTTGCGCAGTTGGTAGAAGGCGAAAACTATCCTTTTGAACTGCTTCCGCCTGTCAGTGGTGGTGCGGAGCGCTCAATCTCTATGCAGCAGGGCTTACAGGCGTTGCCAGATGATATCGATTTTGTGGCAGTGCATGATGCGGCAAGGCCGCTGCCGAGTCCTGAGCTTCTGGCCGATGTGCTGGATGTGGCAGAGAAATATGGTGCCGCTGTTCCGGGCTTGCCCTTGAGTGATACTGTGAAACGAGTGGATGCGGATGGTAAAGTGATTGAAACACCGGATCGCAACTTTCTGAAGGCGGTTCAAACGCCACAAGTAGCGCGAAAAAGCTGGTTTGAGAAGGCGCTGGAACTTGAATCAGAACGCTTGCATCTACACACCGATGATGCCTCGCTGCTGGAGGCTGCTGGCTTTGATGTGCATATCAGTCGCGGTGATATTAAGAACAGGAAAATTACCACGCCCGAAGATATGGTGTGGCTGGAGTCGCAGTTGCTGGCAAGGGGGCTATGAGGGTGAGTCTGGATATTCGGGTTGGTCATGGTTTCGATGTGCATGCATTTGAAGATGGAAGAAAGCTGATACTTGGCGGTGTTGAGGTTCCTTATGAATTGGGGCTTATGGGTCATTCGGATGCAGATGTTTTGCTTCATGCACTTTGTGATGCGCTGCTGGGTGCGGTGGGTATGGGTGATATCGGTCATCACTTTCCCGATAGTGATGCAAAGTATAAGGGAGCCGATAGTAGAGAGTTGCTAACACATGTTGTAAACCTGCTTGCTGATGCAGACTGGAGTGTCGGTAACGTCGATGTCACCGTGATGGCGCAGGCGCCCAAACTGGCACCGTGGATAGATGAGATGCGCAGCTCTATCGCCGGGCTGCTCTCGATTGATCTGGGTGCAGTCAATATCAAGGCAACCACCACCGAGAAGCTGGGGTTTGTCGGCCGTAAAGAGGGAATCGCCTGTGAGGCGGTTGCACTGATCGTTAAGCAGTAATTGATTGATAGTGGGGGATGCCGTCTCAGATATGTCGAATGAACAGCCTCTTATTCAGATGCAGCAACTCATGCTACGTTACTCTACGGGCAAGGTGGCTCTTTCGGGTGTAACGCTGGATATTCATCAGGGGCAGTTTGTCTACCTCACGGGCGAGAGTGGTGCGGGTAAATCTTCGTTGATGAGAATGATTTATGGCGGCGCCCGCCCGAGTTCGGGCCGGTTAACCGTGCAGCAAATTGATATGCGAAAAGCAAGCGAGGCAAAGGTTCGCAAGATCAGACGGCGTACAGGTATTATCTTTCAGGATCATAAACTACTCTTTTCCCGTACCGTGTTTGAGAATGTAGCACTACCTCTTCGGGTTCAGGGCTGGAAAACAGAGCGCCTGATTCCCCGTGTGCGCAAGGTGCTTGAATATGTAGGGCTTGAGGATCGCCTCTGGTCTTATCCGGAGGCGCTCTCCGGTG
This sequence comes from uncultured Zetaproteobacteria bacterium, assembly GCA_964517705.1. Lineage (GTDB taxonomy): Bacteria > Pseudomonadota > Zetaproteobacteria > Mariprofundales > Mariprofundaceae > Mariprofundus. Next base: position 5,452 of record CAZFCL010000013.1, read on the forward strand.
GTGAGCAGCAGCGTGTGGCAATTGCCCGCGCCATGACTGCCAAGCCCGCCATTATTTTGGCCGATGAGCCGACCGGGAATCTTGATATCGATACTGCCAGCAGGGTGCTCAACTATTTGATGGATCTGAATCGGCAGGGAACCACGGTGATTATGGCAACCCATGATCTGCACCTGCTGGAGTCATACCCTGGCCGTGTGATTCAGCTACATGCCGGCTCTCTGGCCGGAGGTAGTCAGTGAAAGATAGTACGGCAAACGAGTCTGTCCCCGAAGAGCTGAACCCTCGTCTTCCGGGCGGGTTCCACCTTCCGCCATTTGGTGTTCAGCAGCTACTGGCCGTGGTGATTGTCTGTATAGCACTCTGGGCTGTGGGTGCGATCTGGCTTGGCCTGCAGGCGGCCAGCCAGTGGGTTGGTGGTTGGCAGGATGATATTCATATTCATGTCTATCTTGATAACTCACGGTCGAGTCAAAGCAGCGAACTGAAGCAGGCACTTACAGCAATTCCGCAGGTCTCTGCTGTGCGAATAATATCGCCTGAAGAGGCGGCTCGCTGGATGCGTGAGTGGTTAAGTGGTGCCGATTTAAGTCAGAAGGAGCTGGCCGAGCGCCTGCCTGTCACCTTTGAGCTCTCACTCAGTGGTGAAAGTGCAGAGTTTCTATTTGATGATATTCGCGATGTTGCGGCGCGCTATGGCGGCGAAGTGAATGAAAGCGAGGTGAGCATGGCGCAGGCACACCGCTGGATATCTCAGGCGGAATACCTTGCCATGTTTGCATCGTTGATTTTGGCGATAGCGATGGCGCTGATTATCTCCAACACCTTGCGCATGATGCTTCTGGCACGTGCTGATGAGATTTATCTGATGCGGTTGATGGGAGCCAAAGAGTGGTTTGTACGTATGCCTTTTATTCTTGAGGGGATGTTGTTGGGCGGCATGGCTGGTGCTTCTGCATGGCTGTTGATCTGGCCATTGATATTTGGCTCCGAGGCATGGCTGGATGTGATGCAGGTCGGTTTGAATGGGTGGGTGCTGTTACTGCCATTGCTGCTTGGTGGGGCGCTGGTCGGCGCACTGGGTGCATTGGTTGCGACGGTGCGGGTTACTGAAAAAGAGCACGCTGGGTAACGACTCAGAATTGACGGATAGTTTGTCTCACATTATGGTGCGCGCCCACTGTTATTGGGGGATCGTCTAACGGCAGGACAGCGGACTCTGACTCCGTCAATCAAGGTTCGAATCCTTGTCCCCCAGCCATTTTCTAAAGAGATTCAATAATAGCAACGAAATCCGCCTCGGTCTTGATTCTATCAACCGAGGTTTTTCTTTTTATGCTCACACATTGCTCACACATTGCCCAAAAACGTGGTATTTATTTTTATCGAAGGCGCCTGCCATTATGCCCTAAATCCGACATGGCCATTTCACTGAGAACTAGGGACTTCCGAGAAGCCCAATACTTGTCTAGACTGCTAGATCAAGCCTATGAAAAGGTTATCGAGGGCATTATGGGTAAACCAGACTTACGGGTCATTCTTAAGGAGTACCTAAAGAAAATGAGAGATGCTGATTTGGCACAGCACCTCGCTGCTCCACTTAATAGACCAGTCCACTCTAGCAAAGACCTATATCCAGACCCAATAGATACCGATGACTATATCATTCACGACATACTGGCAGATCACAAGGAAGCCCTTATTAAGCGAGATATTGAACTTGTGAGGGTAGATGCATCAGAACTTATTAAGAAGCACCACTTAAGTGAAGAGCAGAGGGTGGAGCTGTCATTAGGATTGATCCAGGCGCGTATTCAGTACCTAGATACAGCCCTTAAGCGTGTTCATGAGGGTATAGATAACTTTATGGACCTTGATAGCTCACCCACCGATGCGCCAATCACTTCTTCTGGACCGCACCTATCTGAATTGCTGCCCGATTTTCTGGAGTTTATGAAAACAAAGAAGGGGTGGAAGGAACAAACCCTGAATCAGAATAAAACAACATATCGTATGTTTATTGAAGTGGTAGGGGATAAACCATTACAGGCATATGCTAGAAAGGATTTAGCGCTGTTCTATGATGTGCTGTTAAAGCTACCTTCGCTGTATTCAAAGAAGTCAGAGTGGAAGCACCTTTCTTTATCCGAAATTGTTGCAAAGACGGATGGTATGAATGTTGATCGAATGACCATGAAGACCGTTAGTAGGCATTTCTCCGCACTAGGGAGTTTGTTTGCTTACTATAAAAGGAGGGGTGAATATAATGGTGAGAATCCGGCACATGGGTTTGAATTTCCAGATAAAACAAAAGCAAGCAGTAAGCGTAATATGTGGGAAGGGGAGAAGCTGGTAAAACTATTCTCTTCTCCTGTTTGGTCGGGCTGTAAGTCCAAGGGAAGGCGTTCGGCCTCTGGCAATTTAGTGATAAAGGATGAGAAGTACTGGTTGCCAATGCTTGGGCTATACCATGGGAATAGATTGGAAGAATTTGCCCAGCTGCGTCAGGAAGATATTAAGCAAGAAGATGGCATATGGTTCTTCAATATCTGTGATGAAGGTGGAAGGCAAACTAAGAACAAGCAATCTAACCGAAGGGTTCCTATCCACCCTTTTATAATCAGCATTGGCTTTTTGGACTATGTAAACGGCGTAGCACTACTGCCTGATAGCCTTGTTTTTCCCAACCTTAATCAGGGAGGCCCTGACCAGAAACTTGGTTATGGCTTCACTAAATGGTGGAGTAGATATAGACAGGTCGTTGGCGTGTATGAAAAGGGGCTTGATTACCACTCATTCAGACATGGAGTGACTACAAAACTATATGCAGCAGGGGTATCGGAAGCGCTGGTGGATGAGATCATTGGCCATGAGGGTGGTGGAACTAGTCGGAGAGTTTATAAAAAAGATATGCCGATATCTGTGCTCTATGATGCAATCAAGAAGGTGGGGTGGAAAGAGGTGGAGGAGCTGCTGTTATGAAATTAGTAGAGCAGGCAGATCTAGCTAGATATGTCCTACGATAGTATTAAATTTAATAGTACTTTAGAGGGAGATGTAGGGGACTTAACTTTCCTTTTAGAGGAGTTGAGGGAGCCTTGGAGTAGGTGCGCATGGGATGAATATATGCGGCACTTGGAGCTATTCTACATAAACCTATACCTTGCCTCAGAAGCAGACACTCTTCTTAGAGTTTCACTCAATAACAATAGCTATACGAGAACCGGCCTTTCTTATAGGGCCTTTAGGCGAATTTATGACCGTATGAAAAAGTTAAAATATATTAAGAAGGACTCTGGTGGAAACTACAGCCACGAACAGGGGAGAGGGTACCAAACTAGGATTAAAGCAACTGCCAAGCTGATATTTCCAAAGAGAATAAAAGTGACTGATCACCATCCGCTCATCGTCCTTAAAGATGCTAACAAGAGGGTCATTGATACATGCGCAGACTCCCTCCTTGATGACTTCGAGAAGGAGTTGAAAGAGCAAAACGAATTCATTGAAAGGTTTACCATCTCGCTGGATGACAAAGTCCCATCTATCACACGCCTCTATCGTGTATTTAACCAAGCGGAGGGCCACTATGGAGGAGAAGGTGACTATTGGGGCTTAGAGGGAGGAAGGCTCTATGGTGGCTGGTGGCAGAACATCAAAAAGGATAGCAGGCCGAGGATAGAGATTGATGGAGAGCCCACTGTAGAGCTGGATTATGCTTATTTTCACCCCACCATCTTAATGGCAATGGGGGGCAAGAGCTTGCAAGAAGACCCATACCTTCATCCAGAGTATAAGAGAGGAGTGATAAAGGGTTGGGTAAATGCAGTTATCAATGCCAATAGTAGAACTGCAGCACTAAAATCTATTGGGGGAAAGAAGAATTGGGGAGTTATACTTTCCTGCTTTCCTTCACTGGAGCCATATATTGGGAAAGCTGTTGGTAGGAGACTTCAATATATTGACTCACAAATAGCTGAACGAGTACTTAAAAAGATGAGGAGGAAAGGAATAGCCTGCCTTCCTGTTCATGATTCATTCATTGTGCCTGTCCAACATGAACAAACCTTGCTAGCAGCCATGCATCAATACTTTAAAGGTGTAGTAGGGGACCACCCTATCTCTATTAAAAGGGGGAGCCTTACTACCCCTTAAGCCCCCCCACCTTCCCCATTACTAATACCGTTAAGAGAACAGTTATATGGGCATGGCTATTACGGCTACTTCTAACCTGCAAAAAGACAGTTTTATCTTTTCTAAATAATTATATTTTTTTCATGTAAAGAGGGGGGAGGGTGGTTGATCAATCTCTCCACATATAAACCTAAAGTTTATTTAGTTCTTTTCACCAGCTGATAAGGGAGTATAAATGTATTGGAGCAACCCTAAGAGTTGTGGATTTAGCTCCAAAACACCCTCTCAGAGGCCGTAGAATCGCCTCTCGCGACCTGAGTATTACCGCGCATGACTCGGCATCATACGAATCGATATTTGGGAATATACAACACTTTCGTGGCCCATGATAAAATAAAAAGGCCTTAGAATCGATTTAAACGCCTTAGGGTCTTTCATAAAAACCAAAGTTCTTATAAATCAAACACTTAGAGGAAAAACCCTCTCTCTGAAGGGTAAGGTACCCATATGGGGTTTTTGGCCTATAAAAGCCCTTTAAAATCAATAGCTTATGACCCCAAAAAGTGGAGGTCTAGGCTTTTTATTTTTTGTTTCGGATCGATCATGAGAGTATAGTCTCAAGCTTGGCTTGATAGGAAGACCAGCCGCAGTAGTCAATTGGAACTAAATAGAGTAGTTTTTTAAGAAGGGAAGGAGTTGGATTATGGCTGAGGTTATGATGAACCAAGGCCGCGTGTAGGTAGAATCAGGCGGGGCTGTATGAGGGGTAAAGTTAGAGTAAAGAGTGAAGATGAGTGTGTCCAGGAGCTGCGTGCAAAGCACGGCGAACTTATTGCAGATGAATTTATATCTTTGTTGCATGCGGGGAAGAAGATTCAGGCCATCAGGTGGCTGCAAAAACATGGTGTAAACCTGCAGGAATAATATGTAAAAATTGACGCGATCAAAGTAAAAGCATGTAATGCACATGACCTTATTGAGGCAGTAAGCTTTAGAATAAAACACGAGGTCTCGGAGAGAGTAATGAAGAAAGTAGTTGCGCTATTTTTGCTGATGTTTTTAGTGGGGTGTGCTGGCACTGTGATAGACCCCGGTTATCATGACGCTGGTGATTCTCATAGTGACGACCATCACAACGACCACGATGACGATTGACCTTATTAGATCAACTTTGGTAATCTGATAGAAAAGGGTTTTGAAGTAGAATTTGACTGAGAAACATGTAGGGAATTATTCTCAATACTCCGCCTCCCACTCACCATTTCTGTCTCTGTAGAGATAAAACCATTGCGAGGCAGTGCCTGAAACTGGGAAAGTGGTGCCTGATCCCATATCAGTTCCGGTACCTGACACATGAATAATAGCTTCATAATTCCAGCGCCTTTGCAGGCGGTCATACTGTCCCTGATTTCCGATATAGATATTAGTAATCCGCCTATCACTAATTTGTACACCCCAGCGGTTACCTCCGAACCAGTGGTCGGGAATCTCATGCTCTAGCACTTCATCAAGAATAAGATCATGGATAATATGAGTGGCAGGAGGGCTGGCGTAGTTGGCCTTTGCTGCCATCGCCACAGCATCTTTATAGCCTGAAATGAAACCATTTGATTTAACAAAGGCTATGGCTGCATCATCAAACTGCCCTTGATTATAATAGCGGTGACCTTCCTGGTAATGGTGCTCAGCGTCTTGCTCATTGGCCAGCTGCAAATAACGTAGAGCCTTGCTGGTGCTATTTTTATAGTTATGAATATAGCTACTAGCCCTTTGGAATTCTGCTGAGGCTTCTCTGTATTGGTGATGGCGCACCTTTACTCCGGCGCGTTGATAGTGCTTCTCCGCATCTTGCCTATCGGCTAAGTGATTATACTTCTCCCTCAAACTACGTGCATCACGGAAATTTCTCACATAGTTTATTGTGTGGCCCAGCTCTTTAGCAGCAGTGCGGTAGTCTTTTCGATCAGCAGCATACTGGGCAAGTTCATAATGTTCTCTGGCATCCTCTTCATTAGCTAAGAGGCGATACCTTCTTTCTTTTTCACAAGAATCTTTATAACAAGGCACGTAGGAATTAACTTCTTTAAAGGCATGGGAAGCACTGCGATATGATTTGCTTTCAACAAAACCCATTGCGCGTTCATAATACACTGCTGCTGCTTCCGTTTTTGCATTTTTATAGGGCTCAGTAATATTCAGAAGGGTGATGTCCAGAACCCTTTGCACTCGCAGCTTGTCTTCTTCACTTAGCTTGGTATCTGTTGCCATGAGGCCGTGGATATTTTTTTGGATGGTATCGATGCGCTGATTCATCGTTTCAATCTCTCTATAGCTTGATACTGCTTGAGCCCATGCTCGCTGTTGACCAGATGCTTGCGCACGCGACTCGTGATACTTCAAGGCAGTAGAAGCGATATGTGGGAGACTCTCTTGTGCCTTTTTGTTTCCTATGTCACTCTCAAGCGACTTGGCGACATGGGAAAACGCGGCACTATAATCGCCACGTTTCATATGCTCTTGAGAAAGTTTGAAGTGCCTATCTGTGGTAGCTACGCAGGCAGTAAGGCATATAGAAAGTATGAGAATTAAGATTGGGTGGGTTTTTAGGTTTCTATTCATAGACCTCTCATCTTGACTTATGCGCTGCGCTTGGTACCCAGACTCAGCAGCAACCTAAAGTGATAAGCAGGGTAAGCAAGCCTGCGGGGAGGGGAATAAAATGAAGCCAAAGATATCATTAGCCCCATTAGTAGTTCTGATGGTCTTGGCATGGCCTCATCTGGCAGTTGCCGCAACTGAGAAAGAAGGGTTGGCAAGCGTAATCATAGAAAACAACAAGTTTAAGGGTCGTATGAGAATTGAGCTTATTGGAGAGTGTGAACTTGTTTTCTATGGGGAGAAAGAACGGGAGAGTGGGGGGTGGATTGATGTATTCCGGTTTCCACTGAGCGAAGTAACAGTATCGCACGATGAGCTCTATAAGAAAGAGTATAAAATCATGATAGAAGGTGGCTTTGCAGAGAGGGTGAAGACGGGAGAGTGGCGTCATAGGGACTCTGTATCCGTACCGTTTACAAACGGCCCGCATGTATTGTCAGCATTTCGCCAGCTCGTAGATATGTGTAAGCGGAGTAATCAATAACCTCGAGTCAAGAGGACCATGCACAAAATTGACGTGTCAAAGTGAAGGGGTGGTAGTGCACATAGACAAAAGGCTATTAATTCTTGATTTGGATGAGGCTCTGTTTCATGCCACAAAGTCCCCCCTTTCTATAGAGCATGATTTTATGGTAGAGGATTACTTCGCCTATAAGCGCCCGCATGTCGATGCTTTTGTAAAATATTGCCGAGAGAATTTCCGGTTAGCAGTTTGGACTTCGGCAACATCTGATTATGCGGAGATTGTGGTGCATGAACTGATGGGCCCCAAATGTGAACTGGTGTTCCTATGGTCACGAGATCAGTGCGTAACGCGAATTGACCGTGAAACCTATGAGCCTATCTACATCAAGGATCTGAAAAAAGTAAAACGGCTTGGTTTTGATCTTGATCATGTGATTGCCTTAGATGACTCACCTGAGAAGCTACAGCGAAATTATGGAAACTTACTGCGAGTATCACCGTTCTTTGGGGATGTTGATGATCAGGAATTAATGCAGGTGATGCCGTATCTGGAAAGCTTAAAGGGTGTTGAGAATATTCGATCGGTTGAGAAACGCGGATGGAAAAAGAGGTAGATGATGTATTTGAGTAGGGGGATGGCATTGAAGGTTATGATGCCATCTTTGGCTATTCTGGCTACTATGTTAATTACAGGGTGCGGAGCTCATGTTGGGGGAAAATGTAGCTATACAGATATGCATGGCATAGTAGAAGTAGTTTCAGTGAACCCAGAGAGTTATACATTGAAGCTCACTATGTATTATGACGAATTATGGATTGAAAGGAAAGACTACCAATCACTTGTAGGCTCTGTGGTTGGCGATCGTTTTCACGCAAAGCTTTTAGTCCGCACAGAAGGATCCTGTGCCCCCAAGGCTCTGCTGTTAGGTGAGCCTTACAGGGAGTTAGGCACAAACAAAAATTAACTTTCCAAAATAACCCATCACAGCATTAGGAGCCAACATAAAAAAACAAACATTAATTGTAAGAACAACTGCTATATTATTCACCTTAGGAGCTCTCAGCGGCTGTTATCGCTTGTTTCCTTTGGATTTAGTTCCTTCTGGCCCAGAGGCGGTTGAGGCGTTCAATGCTATTGGTGCAGCAGCAAAGGGGGCGGCCAAAGTATTCTCTTACCCTGAATTAGCCAGGCCAACTGGAGATGGTACGCTGTGTGCTAGCTCTAGAGAAAAAGTGGGTAAGCTATGTGCAGGTGAACACAAGGGAAAAACACGCTGGTTTTTTGTGGGTGAGGCAGGAGAAGAGGCCACTATTGGGCAAGATGATCACTCTATCGAGACGCTTTATACTTTTGAGGTGGATCATGACTGGAACTATGTGGCTGTTGTTTTGAAAGAAGAGGGCCACTCTTTGCTGGCGGCCTATAATTTGAAGAGATGGATGCGCGAGAAGAAAAAGCCAGCTCCATTTTTTATGGTCAACCCTGATCCGGGCACCATTCGTCTTTCTGGATGGAGCAATAATCAGCTTTTACGAGGATTAGATCATCGCCCTGAGTACTTACATTTTTTGTCAGATGGCCCAGTATTAGCATCGGATAAACACAATAAGATAGGTTGGCCAATTGAAGTTATGAGGGAGTATCACTTCAATCCACTTTCTGGTGAAAGTGAGATTCATCAGCCGGAGTAAGAGTTCTCATCATAATTCATATACAGAAATAGGAGTAGCAAGTGAGAAATAAAATATGCACAGCATTAATTGTAGCGATGGCAATCATAGTCCATACACCTATAGCCAGTGCCGATGATGCAAGAGAGTGCAAAAAACTAATAGAAGACCTTGAATTTCTAAGTGAAAGAACTAGATCCGCAGTGCTTCGCTATGCGGAAAACCTCACATCTGATAACCACCTCGAAGATCATGAGAGGCTCAATAAAAGGTATCAAAGACATCAACGTGAAGAAACCCTACACAGAGATAAAATAAAGGATTTTAATCAACGACTTAGGGGTACAACAGGTGGCTATTGCGATACGGACAATAAAGTATGGATAGAGCCTAAAGGGGTGGAGATGGGTCAGGCGGGCCAAGAAGCCAGGTGTGAGTACTTTGAATCTGTTTGGAATCGTCATTTTAAATTTTGTTCAGAGGTTTTTTGTGAGGATGCCTTTGGCCACACCGAGTGCACAGAGAAGGAGCTGAAAGTCATAGAGGAGAGCATGGATAGGTGTATGGATACTTCATTATCGGATGAACTAGGAAAGGATACTTTGGAGTACGATATCCACGACTGTTACCCCTCGCCTGATTCATACCTGAGTCCATGGCCATAGTTGCAACCTTATATTTATGTAGTGACCTAAAGCGGAACTGAATTGACACAGTCAAGAGGCCACCCTTAAATCCTCACAGGATCGCTTTTCAAGCCTGATTAGGATAGGTGTTCTGTAGCCATGTTCCTGATCGGGAGGGGTTGGCTAGTTAAATCAAAAAAGGGGTAAGGTTGCAAAAGGGAGAGTTAATGAAGCTACATAAACTAATGGGTACTTTGATGCTGGCTGCAACACTGTTTGTGAACAGCCCGCCACTTTATGCCGAAGGTCAATCGTATCAAACGACTCTTGCAGATAATTATTATAGCCAGGGCATGGCATCACTCTCCAGTGGCTCCTACTGGGTGGCCATGGATTATTTTGAACAGGCACTGAAGATTGACAAAGAATATCGCCCTAAGGATGCTGGTTTTGACCTGGTCCAGATGGGGGAGTGTTACCAGCACCTCAATATGTATGAAGGCGCTGAGGCGTCATTTATTGAAGGCAGTGAATTTCTCAGGAGCACTTTGGGAGAAGTCCACTCAGACTACATTAGTGCCCAGATGAGATTGGCCACGCTATATTACAAAAGAACCATGGAGTTGGCCGCCAACTCTCCTGCTGATGCGATGAAGGAGCTTTCTAAGGCTAAAAAGGTCATATCAAGGAATATGCCTATCGCAAAACAAGTGGATGCAAACGGACATGACTATGGTCTCACTCTCTTCTATCAGGTGAAATTTCACCTTATTGAGGGCGATTATGAAGATGCGATATTGACTGCCAAAAAGGCTAGTAAGATATTTAATAACCTCGGCGCCGAAACAAAGGACCTATACGAGGCAAGTTTGATGCAGATTGAACAGGCAAAAATGATGAGGGCGAGACAATAGCCTGAATTGTGATCAGCCTACTAACTAGTAGAAGTCGGTGGCGGGTCATCGATGCGAATTGGTTCTCAAATGCTATGGACTAGATTGTTGGAAGGGTTCTCACTTATCGTGGTGGTTGTTTGAGCAGGAGCACAGCATGAGGATTAGCAATAAATTACCTGGGATGAGCTATAGGCAGTGGTTTTTATGGCTTGTTATAGTTGTTCTTTCTGGCTGCTCTCACCAACCCCTTCAAGTCAGCAAGGTTTATTACGGCGCCAGTAATGGCTCTGTTTCACCCAACTATCAGTGGAGCGAAGGTTATACTGTTACGAAGAAAGGTCTCGTGTTCGAGCGTTATGGACATGCAAAACATTTAAACAGTGGTGAGTGGTTGATTCAATCGTTTGGAGATGAAGAGCAAGCCTTATTCGATACGCTTTCTGATCCAAATACACTTAAGGTAAAGTTAAAACATGATCCGCACATGGTAGGCGGAAGCGCCGGATACTATGAGGTAAACTTTGAAGATGGCCGCTCAGTACATGTATCTGCGGGAGGCAGTGGTGCCACATATTATCATCAGGAGTTACTGCTTGAGCCAATCCGTAGCTACTTAAGTCGTGTGGAGCTTCCAGAGAGTGTATTGCAGCGCAAAATAAAACCACCCTCCATGAGTGTTTACTTTTCGCCTGGTTCGCATCATATCGACCCTCCATCGGAAGTGGCCCTGAAGGAAATAGCAAGCTATCTCCTATTTCAGGCAAGGCGTGGTGATTTATTATCCAAAGTGATTATTGAGGGGCATACAGATAAGAGGGGCTCCAGAGGGTATAATGTTAGCTTTGGAAAAAGGCGGGCGGATGCTGTTAAAGAGCACTTAGTGGCGCTTGGAGTGCCCGCAGAAAGTATTGAAGCGGTAAGCTTTGGTGAGGAGAGGCTGGTTTGTGTTAATGGTGAGGAGAGCTGTCACGCACAGAATAGGCGCGTTGAAATTGTACTTCGCTAGCTGTATGCCATCACGACAGGAAACACGGTAGTTACCACTGTCATTAATCTTGGCCAAACTAAGACATATAGATCGAGAACTATACAGTTTCTGTAAAAAATACAGACGGATATATAACAGGGCATCACCAGCTCGAGTGAAGACCCCCTCCAGTAGCAATATTGACATGCTCACACATTGCTCACACAATCCATAATATCGAGGGCGGATAATCTAAGCCTTTATTGAGTTTTACAAAGTGGCTGCAGGTCCTTGTCCCCCAGCCAGATAAACAAAGGGCTTCCGAGAGATCGGAAGCCCTTTGTTTTTTCCAAGTTGGGCGTGGTTATTTAGCTTTGAGCCTAGCTACTAAGGCTCAAAGGTGGAGATGCTATTGCGCCCCTTTTTCTTCGATGCATACATGGCATCGTCTGCATCATGCAGAAGTTGTTCGAAACCATCTTCTCTGTTCAGGTGCTGGGCCACCCCTATGCTGACTGTAAAGTTGAAATGACCCTGCTTCACTGGCACGCAAACCTTTTCAATTTTATTTCTAAGGCTTTCTGCAAGGTGCTCCGCACTTTGAATATCTGTTTCTGGCAGGATCAACGAGAACTCATCTCCACCTATGCGAGCTGCAATATCGGTAGAGCGAACACACTTTTTCACCATTTCGGATAATATAATCAGAGCATTGTCACCAGCTTTATGTCCATGAGTATCATTAATTTCTTTAAATAGATCGATATCGAACATAATCACTGTAAGCGGGTGGTCATATCGACATGCGAGGCTGTAAACCTGATCCCCTTTCTCAAAAAAGGCGCGGCGGTTATCCAGGCCTGTGAGAGAGTCTTGGCGTGCCTCAGCCTCAGCCTGCTGCTTGGCCTGCATGAGTTCTTCAGTGCGTTTGGCAACCAGTGCTTCTAACTGCTCTTTGCCCTTGGTGAGTTCGCGAGTGGTGTTTTGATATGCTTTCAGCATAAAGAGATAATCGATGACAGGATCATGTATGGCAAAATCATTCAGGGAGAGTGACCTTGAAGACAGAGAGCCAAGATCATGAACCACAGGAGAAAGCAGAAACAGGTAGCTTTGGCACGCTTCAATAAACAGAAGCTGTCCTTTTAGTTTAAGGGAAGAGTGCAG
>CAZFCL010000014.1:0-17625 GCA_964517705.1 uncultured Zetaproteobacteria bacterium
GTATAGACCTCATCCTTATACTCGCCCTTCTGATTGAATAGCTCAATCTGCGCCAGCGTCTGATTGGTAAAGGAGTTGGACATCACAAAGCTTGGGTGGCCTGTGGCACAACCAAGGTTCACCAGGCGACCCTCGGCCAGCAGAGTAATCCGTTTTCCGTCTGGGAAGATGATCTGATCCACCTGTGGCTTCACATTCTCCCACTCATATTTCCTGAGAGAGACAACATCAATCTCATTATCGAAGTGACCGATATTACAGACGATGGACTGATCCTTCATTGCTGCCATATGATCATGGTTGATTACATGATAATTGCCGGTGGTAGTAACAAAGATATCACCCTCGGCACATGCATCGTCCATATTGACTACGCGGTAACCTTCCATCGATGCCTGTAGCGCACAGATCGGGTCGATCTCTGTCACCCATACGGTCGCCCCCATACCACGAAATGCCTGAGCACAGCCCTTACCCACGTCGCCGTAACCAAGCACAACACAGGTCTTGCCGGCAATCATCACATCTGTCGCACGTTTGATGCCATCAAGCAGTGACTCACGACAGCCGTAGAGGTTGTCAAATTTGGACTTGGTCACCGAATCATTCACATTAATAGCAGGGAAGGGCAAATCACCAGACTCCTGCATCTGGTAGAGGCGATGCACGCCAGTGGTGGTCTCTTCAGTCACACCCTGAATCGCATCGCGCCGAGCAGTATAATAGCCCGGCTGGCTGGCCAAGCGCTTCTTGATAGAGGCGTAAAGATACTCCTCCTCTTCAGAGCCCGGGTTATCCAGCACAGATGGATCCTTTTCGGCCTTGGCACCGAGAATCAGAAGAAGTGTAGCATCACCACCATCATCAAGAATCATATTCGGTGTTCCGCCATCATCCCACTCCATGATCTTGTGGCAGTACTCCCAGTACTCCTCCAGTGTCTCACCCTTATAGGCAAATACAGGAATATTCTCTGCAGCAATGGCTGCGGCGGCATGATCCTGAGTGGAAAAGATATTGCATGATGCCCAGCGCACCTCAGCACCGAGTGCTGTCAGTGTTTCAATTAAAACACCAGTCTGGATGGTCATGTGCAGGGAGCCCGCAATACGTGCGCCCTTAAGTGGCTGCTCTGCAGCATATTTCTCGCGGGTGGCCATCAAACCGGGCATCTCAGTCTCTGCGATCGTCAGCTCTTTACGGCCCCAGGAAACAGTCTCGGCGGACATATCCGCAACTTTGTAATCTGTGAAATCAGACATTCTCATACTCCTATATATATCGTTATAAAAATATGAGCACCGTTGAACTATTTTCGACTGAGCCTGGGAGGCCATTCACACAATTGGCCTACTGCAGTGCTCCTCAGTCTGAAAAGAAAAGCAGGAAGCCCTTCTCTTCTTCTATCTACAATTAGACGCCTGCGGCTGCTTTCAATGCATCCGCCTTGTCAGTTTTTTCCCAGCTGAATTCAGGAAGCTCGCGGCCAAAGTGACCGTAAGCGGAAGTCTTAGCATAGATCGGACGTAGCAGGTCTAACTGCTGCACAATCCCTTTTGGACGCAGATCGAATACTTCGCGAACGATCTCGGCCAGTTTTCCTTCATCAATCTTGCCGGTTCCAAACGTATTGATCATCACTGAAAGTGGGCGAGCCACACCGATCGCATAGGCCACCTGAACTTCACAACGATCGGCAAGGCCAGCGGCAACAATATTCTTGGCCACATAGCGCATCATATAACATGCCGAACGATCCACCTTTGTTGGATCTTTACCGGAGAAAGCACCGCCACCGTGGTGGCCAAAGCCACCATAGGTATCCACAATAATTTTACGCCCCGTCACACCACAGTCACCCACAGGCCCACCAATCACAAAGCGTCCTGTTGGGTTGATATGATATTCAGTGCCTGCATGCAGAAGGCCCGTTGAGCCAAGAACCGGGTTGATCACCTCATCCATGATCGCTTCGGAGAGCTCTTTATGTTCAACATCAGGCTCATGCTGAGTAGAGAGAACCACCGCATCAATTGCGACAGGTTTGTAGTTCTCATAGCGAACAGTAACCTGAGATTTAGCATCTGGGCGTAGGAAGTCCAACGTGCCGCTTTTGCGTACCTCGGCCTGCTTGGCTACCAGTTGGTGTGACAGGTGAATCGCAGTCGGCATCAACACATCTGTTTCATTTGAGGCATAGCCGAACATCAGCCCCTGATCGCCCGCACCTTGATCCAAATCAATACCCTCACCAACATTCACGCCGGCCGCGATATCAACAGACTGTTTATCGAGCGACACCAGAACCGAACAGGATTCCCAGTCAAATCCCATGGCAGATGAGTTATAGCCGATCTCTTTGATCGCACTGCGCACAACATCCTGATAATCGATCACGGCAGATGTGGTGATCTCACCGGCAATCAGGGCAAGGCCTGTGGTAACCAGTGTCTCGCATGCCACACGCGCATGTTTATCCTGCTCGAGAATCGCATCCAGCACACCATCGGAGATACGATCAGCAACCTTATCCGGGTGCCCTTCGGACACAGATTCAGACGTAAACAGAAAGTTTTGACTCATGAATAACTCACCTTATTGATCAAATAGTTAAAATTTTCGAAAGTATAAACGGAAGAGATAAAAGAGCCAGTTTACACCTAGCTCCGCTTCACAGCCAACACAAGACCGAGCGCCATGGTAGCAACTGAGAGTGCTAGCATGCCAGTGCTACTGTCATTGGTAATATTCCACACCAGCCAACCGCCACCAGTAGCAGAGAGCAGGGCTCCTACAGTCATGGAAAGGTGCGATGACTCGCTGGTAAATGTCACTTCGCCCTGTTCGATACGAGAAAGAACGACATCAATCTTGGCTGGGAGTTGCATCCAATCGTAGAGCTGACTACGGATCTCTTCCCCTGCCGCCTCAGCCTTTCCAATCGGGCCCATATGGCGGGAGACCCACTCCGTAATCAGTGGCCGTGCCAACATCCATATATTCGCCTGATCCGCCAGTTCTCTGGCAACCCCTTCGATGACCACCATCGTCTTCTGAAGCAGCAATAGCTGCGGCTGTGTTTCCATCTTGAAGCGCTCGGTCACCGCAAACATCGACAACAGCAACTCAGCAATGGAGATATCGGCCAGTGGGCGGTTAAAAATTGGCACGGCTATTTCACGCAGTGCATCTTCAAAGGCGGAGATATCGGTATCAGCCGGTACATAGCCCGCCTCAACATGCACCTCTGCAGCACGACGATACTCCTCTTGCAGAAAGGCCAAAAGCATGGATGCAATATAGCGGCGCGATTTGATATCGAGCCTGCCAACAATACCAAAATCGATAAAAACAATATCGCCGTTATCAGCGACGAAAATGTTGCCCGGGTGCATATCGGCGTGGAAGTAGCCATCTACGAACACCATGCGGAAAAACTGCGTAGCCGCACGTTCGCACAATTTTAGACAATCGTGCCCAGTCGCCGCGAGCTTTTCCTTCTCATCAATCGGAATGCCTGAGATACGTTCAGTGGTCAGAACCTCAGTCTGGGTGTAGTCCCACAACACCTCAGGCACACGAACGCCTTCAACCTCAGCAAAGTTCTCACCAAAACGGCTCGCATGTGCTGCCTCGGCACGCAGATTTAGCTCACCGCGAATGGTGGTGGAGAACTCTTCAATCACACGTGGAGCTTTCAGGCGTTGATATTCAGGGAAGTAGCGCTCAAAGAGAGCTGCCAGAAGCTTTAGAATGGCAAGATCAGACTCAATCGTACGACTGATATGATCACGCCGCACCTTCACAGCGACTTGGCGCCCATCTTTTAGCTCGGCAAAGTGCACCTGTGCAATAGAGGCAGCGGCAACAGACGTCTCGTCAAAAGAGGTGAATACACCCTCATCACCGGTTAATGGCTTCTTAAAACTCTGTTCGATAACACGCCGCACCTTCTCAAAAGGCTCAGGTGGCACATTATCTTGTAGTTTTTTCAGCTCCAGTGCCACATCAAGTGGCAAAAGATCCACACGCGTAGAGAGCATCTGGCCAAACTTGATAAAGGTTGGGCCTAGCTCCTCCAGCACAAGCCGAATTTGCGTACCAATATCTTTCGGGAGTTCATCTCCACGGAAAAGCTGCACAATCCAGACATAGGGATAAAAAAGACGCATACGCACAGCCAGGGCAGCCATACCGTGGGATGCCAGAATATGACCGATACGCATCAAGCGCAGATTGCGGCGCATATTGGAGGGAAGTCGAATCACCGGAGTCCAACCATCACTTATTTATCCTTCTCTTCCATAAGCTGCTCATGTTTATGCTCAAGTCGTGTCATACGCCCTTTCAATTTACTAATCTGGTGCGAGAAATGCTCAACACCTGCCTGCCACTGCTGTAGCCGCTCACCATCGGGAATATTCATCCCCCGCAGATTTTTCTGCACCATCTCCTTCGCACTATCGGCCAGCTTCTGCTCTGTGGCAACCAATGCGTGTGCTGCACGTGCCACACGGGTTCCGAAAAAGTCGCCAAAGCTGGCACGCAACTCTCGCTCCCAGTCAAGATCAGCCGCTGCAAACAGCTTCTTGAAACGCAACATGGCATCCGAGTCACCCGAAAGTTTGAGCACCTGCTGAAATACCAGCTCATCGGGGTCTTCATGCGCAAAACACATGCGCGCAAAGCCAGCAGTGGTGCCAGTCAAACGCACATCGGGACTACCATCAAACGAGGAGTGCACCCATGCTGTGCCACGTGTAAAACCAAGAAACATGATTGCGCCCGTATCGCTAACATGGATGCGAAATACGCGCCCTTCAAGATCGAGCAAATAAGACTTAAGAGAAGCATCGCGTGAAAAGACCAGATCAAGAACTGTACTCATCACCACGCACTGCACCGGTACCGGGATCAGTCTGATCGGTAAAAACATCACACTCATTGTGAACCCTCTAACTCTGATACCATTATACTTTGTACCCTCGGTGAAGAGCAACGACACCGCCGGTCAGGTTATCGTACTTTACAAGACCGAAACCCGCTTTACCTATCAACTTGGCAAAACGCTCCTGGTTTGGAAAACGGCGAATTGACTCCACAAGATACTGATAGGAATCCCGATCACCTGTCACCTTCTCGCCTATCAACGGAATCATATTAAAGGAGTAGGCATCGTAAACCACATCAAGGCCTGGCAAAGTAGGGCGAGAGAACTCGAGACAGATAAACTGCCCTCCCGGCTTCAAGACCCGGTAAAATTCAGCAAGACCCGCTTCAATATCAAGAAAATTACGAATGCCGAATGCAATGGTGACACAGTCGAAACTATTGTCGGCAAAAGCAAGGCGTGTGCCATCGGACTGGATACAGTCAGCACGTTCCGGCAAGAATCCTTCATCAATCACGCGGCAGGCACCCTCCGCAAGCATTGGGCCATTCAGATCAGTCAGAACCACTCGGCCGCTCGGCCCCATTTTTCTGGCCAACCCGATGGCAATATCTCCAGAACCGGCAGCAACATCAAGAACACGACTGCCAGCACCGATAGCGGCGGTGGAAATCATGCGTCGTTTCCAAAGCCGGTGCATGCCACCACTCATCAGGTCGTTCATGATATCATACTGGCTGGCCACCGATGAAAAAACGCCCATCACACGGTTTACTTTCTCACTGCCACTCACAGTTTCAAAACCAAAGTGAGTTAAATCACCTTGGCTATCGGATGCTCTCTCTTTCTCTGTAGTGTTGGGTGCGTTACTCATGGGATGCGCATCGTATCAGGCATTCCCCATCTCTCCAAATAAAGCTGCTGTCTACCGTAATGGCTGATCATCTTTAACAAAAAAACTGAGTAATCTGTGGATAAATAGTGCATAAGGTGTGTATTCATAAAACACTACCAATAGTGCAACAAGATCGCTTGACACCCTAGATATTGTGCCTATATTCGCTGTCTGATTTCGTTTCCTGGCGCTTCTTGCCGGGTCATAGCCGGGAGGGGCTAAATGGGTACAAGTACAAACATTTTAAAGATCGCACCAGAAGGCGGAGCTGAAGAGAAAGAGGTCGCTGAGATCACTTTTCAGGCTGCATCACTTGATATCTGGGATAAAAAATATCGCCTGAAGGATAAGTTTGGCAGTGCAGTCGATGATAATATCGAAGCAACCTACAAGCGTGTAGCCAAAGCACTGGCCAAGGTCGAAACCGAAGAGAAACGTGATGAGTGGTTCGAGAAATTTACATGGGCACTGGCCAACGGTGCAATCCCTGCTGGGCGCATTATGTCCAATGCCGGTGCTGAAGCACACAAGCCTGCTACCAGCACGATCAACTGCACCGTCTCTGGTACCGTTCCAGACTCAATGGACGGCATCCTCTCCATGGTTCATGAAGCGGGGCTAACTCTGAAGGCAGGCTGTGGTATAGGTTATGAGTTCTCCACACTACGCCCGAAAGGTGCCTATGTTTCAGGTGCCGGCGCTCACACTTCTGGCCCCCTCTCCTTTATGGATATCTACGACAAGATGTGCTTTACCGTCTCCTCTGCTGGTGGCCGTCGCGGTGCGCAGATGGGCACATTCGATATATCTCACCCGGATATCTGTGATTTCATCCGCGCCAAGCGTGAGGATGGTCGCCTGCGCCAGTTTAACCTCTCCTGCCTAATCACACGTGATTTTATGGAAGCGGTAAAAAATGATGCTGACTGGGACCTTGTATTCCCCGCCAGCCAGACCGAGGTCGACGATGCCGATACCCGCATCGTATTCAAACATGTTGCCAACCCACCAAAGAATGCAATCAGGGATGATCGCGGCTTTGTTGCTTGCAAAGTTTATCGCACCATGAAAGCGCAGCGCCTCTGGGATGTCATCATGGCCTCCACCTACGACTATGCCGAGCCAGGTTTTATTCTGATTGATGAAGTTAATGACCTGAACAACAACTGGTTCTGTGAAGATGTTCGCGCCACCAATCCATGTGGCGAGCAACCGCTACCGCCTTACGGCGCATGCCTTCTTGGTTCCGTAAACCTGACCAAGTTTGTGCGTGAACCATTCACTGAAAATGCCTACTTCGACTGGGACGCCTATCGTGAGGTGGTAAAAATCTTCACCCGCATGCTCGATAATGTAGTAGATATCAATGGCCTGCCACTGGAGAAGCAGCGCGAGGAGATACTCTCCAAGCGTCGTCACGGCATGGGCTTCCTGGGCCTTGGCTCTGCACTCACCATGCTACGCACACCTTACGGCACAACTGAGTCACTCGAGTTCACTGAAAAGATTGCTTACGAGATGGCACGCACCGGATTCCAGGCTGGCCTTGAGCTAGCTGAAGAGAAGGGCGTAGCTCCAGCACTGGAGAAAAATTACGAGATCACACCCGAAATGATGTCCAAACGCCCTGAAATGGCGAAAGATGGCATCAAAATTGGTGATAAGCTCGCCGGCAAAGTGCTCTGGGGCAAATATTCAAGATATATGCAGAAGTTCCTCGCCACTGGGTCAGAGGAAGATAAAGCGATGGTTGAGGAGATGATCGAAAAAGGGTGTCGCTTCACCCACCACTCCTCCATCGCACCAACCGGCACAATTTCACTCTCGCTGGCCAACAACTCTTCCAACGGTATTGAGCCATCTTTTGCCCATCACTACGCACGCAACATCATCCGCGAGGGTAAAAAGAGTAAAGAGAAGGTGGATGTGTTCTCCTTTGAGCTACTCGCCTACCGTGAGCTGATCAATGCAGATGCAATGCCATTCACCGAGGATGAAGAGAATAAACTTCCAGACTACTTCATCTCTGCTGATGAGGTTACGCCAAAACAGCATGTTGATATTCAGGCTGCAGCACAGCGTTGGGTAGATTCATCCATCTCCAAAACTGCCAATGTGCCAACTGATTTCCCTTATGAGGATTTTAAGGATATCTACCTCTACGCCTACGAGCAGAGGCTCAAAGGCTGCACTACCTTCCGATTTAACCCGGAGGCATTCCAGGGCGTATTGGTGAAGGAAGAAGATCTCGCCAACACCACCTACAAATTCAAGCTGGATGATGGCACCGAGGTTGAAGCAAAGGGTAATGAAGAGGTCGAGTACGATGGCGAGACCCACACCGCCGCCAACCTCTTCGATGCTCTTAAAGAGGGTTACTACGGGAAGTTCTAGTAAACAGTGGGTATTGGCTGGCTCCGCCGTTACTGATTAAACACGGATTGGAGCACCCACAACCACCGGCCACAGTGTCCGGGCATGCACGGCAACCATGCAAATACACTGTAAATTATTTGGGCATGACCAGATCAGTAAAGCTCTGTCATGCACGGAGGAAAATGATGATTAAGATCGAGAAAAAAATTACCGCCTACGAAGTAAAAAAGCCGGGTGATGAAGAGCAGCAGGAAGCGACAGTTCACCAGATTGCACCACTGCTCGAACGCGACGATATTCTTGAGGGAAGCACCTACAAGATTAAGACGCCGCACTCCGATCATGCCATGTATATCACCATCAACGATATCATCATCAACCACGGTACGCCGGAAGAGCATCGCAGGCCATTTGAGGTCTTTATCAACTCCAAGAATATGGAGCACTTCATGTGGATTGTGGCGCTAACCCGTGTTGTATCCGCAATTTTCCGTAAGGGTGGTGATGTTAACTTTCTTGTGGAAGAGCTGAAGGCGGTCTTTGACCCGCGTGGTGGCTACTACAAGAAGGGTGGCAAATACATGCCGTCTATCGTTGCTGAAATTGGCGAAGTGATTCAGCAGCACCTGGTCTCCATCGGCATGATGGAGGGGCAGTTGGATAACGCTGAACTGCAACTCAAACGTCAGGAGGCTGAAGACAAGCTAGGCAAGGATGCGATCGCCAAAGGTAATCTTTGTGACAAATGTGGCGCCATGGCAGTTGTACGACTTGATAACTGCAACTGCTGCCTTGAGTGCGGCGACTCAAAGTGCGGCTAACTTTAAAACAGCACTAATAGAAAGGGGCTTAACGGCCCCTTTTTTCATGCCTGCTGGGCTATGGCAATAGCTGCCTGACCCAGCGACAACCCGCCATCATGGGCAGGAAAGCGCTGTGGAGTGAGAATCTCTATACTTTCTTGTTCTAACCGCTGCTTGACCCCTGTCATCAACAACCGATTCTGGAAAACACCGCCACTAAGCACCACTTTCTGAGTGCGACACTGTGTGCTCAATGCCACTGCCTGGTCGGCAACAGCATCAATGAGCCCATGGTGAAACCGTGCAGCCACCTGCTGACGGCTTGCGTCCTCCTGAACATCCTCAAGCAGTGCCATCCAGAGTGGCTCCCAGGTCAACCGAGGTAGTCCACCTCGGTCTTCTTCCACGGATACCGGGTAGCCACTGCCCGATTCTTCCCCGAACAGTTCTGAAGCAGCGGCCTCAAGCTCTATGGCTGCCTGAGCTTCAAATGAAACACCATCAAAATAGATATCGAGTGCTGCAGCCACCGCATCAAAAAGCCGCCCGGCAGACGATGCCATGGGCGAATTAATATTTCTGGTAATCATACGATCAATATTACCAAGTGGTTTCTCAGCAAGCTTCTTAATCAGGCTGAGCTCCCCAAATTGACGACTAACTCCCTCCCAATCGATAGCGTGAAGCTGGGCATAACAGTTACGCCAAGGCTCCGTCGCCGCTTTGGCACCGCCGATAAGTGGAACCTCCTGCATGGAGGCAATGCGCTGGAATGAGCCGTAAGAAGAAAGAAGAAACTCACCGCCCCACAGCGCTCCATTCTCCCCCATGCCCAAGCCATCTAAGGCAATGCCGAGCACGTGCTCATTCAGCCCAAGGCCATGCTCTATCATACAGGCTGCGATATGTGCATGGTGGTGTTGCACCTCAATCAACCCACAGCCCATATCTTCTGCCATTTTGTATCCGAGCTGTGTGGAGATGTAATTTGGGTGCATGTCGACTGCAATCAGACGAGGATCAACCTCATGCAAGTCGAGGTGATGACAGTAATCTGCAAATACAGATGGGTGCTCTAGATCACCCATACCTTGAAAAACTACAGCCTCGTTATTTTGAACAGTGCAGAAGTTGCTTTTCAGCTCGCTTCCCATTGCCAATATCCCCTCTGCTTCAGGGAAACCTGCTGGCAAACGAAGTGGCTCAGTTAACATATCCGCGGCAGCTGTTCGCCGGCAATCCAGTCGATAATACGGCTCCCGCCAAAAGCGGTCTCCATCTGCACAAGGTTATATTCATCAGCAACTACCCTGCCGATCAGGGCTGCCTGTTTTCCTCGAGAGTGACTTCGCATTACTTCCAGTAGTGCAGCTGAATCTTCCGGCGCGCAGATACAGACCAGCTTGCCCTCATTGGCAACATAAAGCGGGTCAAGGCCAAGCAGCTCACAGCCTGCAAGGACATCGCCATGAATCGGAATCTCAGCCTCCTCAAGCTGCATACCAACACTGGACTGCTGTGCCAGCTCATTAAGTGTGGCGGCCAAGCCACCGCGCGTTGGGTCACGCAAACAGTGGATATCGGGTGCCACCCCAATCATTGAGGCCACAAGAGAGTGTAGTGAGGCGCTGTCAGATTTTATCGTGGTATCAAACTCAAGATTCTCACGGCTGGCCATAATAGCCATACCGTGATCACCAATCGTTCCACTCAGCAGAATATGATCACCAGGGCATGCGCGCTCCCCAGAGATATGGACACCATCCGGCACCGTGCCAATGCCTGTTGTCGTAATGAAGACACCATCACCCTTGCCTCTCTCAACCACCTTGGTATCACCTGTCACGATCTGAACATCGGCTTCACGAGCGGCGTTGGCCATGCTGCTTACAATCTTCTCAAGGTCGGAAAGCGGAAACCCCTCCTCCAGAATGAAACTGGCAGCAAGGTAGGTTGGCTTTGCCCCAGACATGGCTACATCATTCACGGTGCCATGCACACTCAGCGCACCGATATCGCCACCAGGGAAAAAGAGCGGTGAGATCACGTGTGCATCAGTCGCTACTACCATGCGCTCGCCCTCTGTATGAAAAAGTGCCTGATCATTCTCCTGCCGCAAAAATTCATTATCAAAATGCTTGGCAAATATCTCTTTGATGAGCTGTGCCATGGCACGCCCACCGCTGCCGTGGCTCATATCAACTACACCATGGCGAATATCAAGCTGTGTGGTAAAAAGTCGCGGCTTTCTACTCATACCACCTCACTCTTTTGAACAGGCATCGATTCTCGGCAACGGCCATAAGAAAAGTATGCAGCACACGCTCCTTCGGAGGAGACCATGCAAGAACCCATCGGGTTCTCTGGCGTACATACAGTGCCGAAAAGCCTGCAGTCGGTCGGCCTTTTTACCCCGCGCAAGATCTCCGGACATGCACACCCTTTCACGTCATTGGCAGCGATCTTTTCAAGACCAAACCGCTTTTCAGTATCGTAGCAGGCATACTGCTCTTTAATCTGCAGTGCGGACTCAGGAATCACACCTAAGCCGCGCCACTCAAACTCATGGCGCAATTCAAACACTTCGGCCACAAGCGCCTGGGCCTTTCTGTTGCCTTCACGCGTCACCACGCGGGTGTACTCATTCTCCACCTCATATCGGCCTTCATTCAACTGTCGAACCAGCATAAGTACAGACTGCATCACATCCAGTGGCTCAAAGCCTGCAATCACCACCGGCTTGTGATACACCTGAGCGACCTTCTCATAAGGCTGTGAGCCAATAATGGTACTGACATGCGATGGCCCGAGAAAGCCATCGATGGAAACAGTATCTGCCCGGGATTTATCTGGTGATGGGAGAATATGTCGCATAGCTGCCGGGGTAAGCACGTGATTGCAGAAGAGCGAAAAATTCTCCAACCCTTCCGCCGCTGCCTGCTTGATCGCCACCGCCGAAGGGGGTGTTGTGGTTTCAAAGCCGATGGCAAAGAAAACAACCTCTCGATCGGGACTGCTGCGGGCAATATTAAGCGCATCCTGCGTGGAGTAGACCATACGCACATCTCGACCTGCCGCTTTGACTTTAAGGAGGCTTTTGCGGTTTGAGGCCGGCACTCGCATCATATCTGCGTAGGTGCAAAGTATCACATCATGCGTTTCAACCAGTGCAATGGCACTATCGATGACCCCTATTGGGAGTACGCAAACCGGGCAGCCGGGGCCATGTATAAACTGCACCTGCTCCGGCATTAAACTCTGCACACCGTAACGAAATATGGCGTGCGTGTGCCCTCCACAAAACTCCATCAGATGGTAACTGCGTGATGGATCAACTTCATGACTTATGGATGTAGCAAGCTTTTTTGCTACGGTTCCATCACGAAACTCACTGACATATTTCATGCTGTCGGCGCTTCCGAGCTCATTGCATCCAGCTCTTCACACATAGCCAGCGTCAGCCTGGCCTCCTCTTCGGAGAGCTTGCTTAACGCATACCCAACATGGATCAACACATAGTCTCCAACTGCAACATCGTCTAGAAGGGCAGTAGATATATCCTTTTTTACGTTGCTAATTGTAACGGTGGCTATCTGCTCTGCTTCATTTACAGATGTAACGCAGGCCGGAATCGCTAAACACACCCTTAGGTCACCTCTGCTGCAGAACCGCGCACTCTTTTGACCGGATGGCGAGCCTCTTTGATCCACTGACACCACGCTCCTAACCCTTCACCAGTTGTGGCTGAGAGTTTCAAAATGTGAATGCCTGGGTTGATGCGACGTGCGTACTCAATGCATGCCTCAACATCAAACGTAAGATGCGGAAGCAGATCGACCTTATTCAGCAGAAGGAGATCAGCAGCATGAAACATATCGGGATATTTTAGTGGCTTATCCTCCCCTTCAGTGACCGAAAGAATCACCACCTTGTGTGCCTCACCCAGATCAAATGCGGCGGGGCAGACTAAGTTTCCGACATTCTCGATATAGAGCAGACTATTCTCCTCAGGAGCAAGCGACTGCACCGCATGGCCCACCATATGGGCGTCAAGGTGACACCCTTTTCCGGTATTGATCTGAAGTGCCCTAACACCTGTAGCACGAATCCGATCAGCATCATTGGCAGTCTGCTGATCCCCCTCAACCACCAGCTGTGAGAACTCCCCTTTGAGCATACCAATGGTCTTCGTCAGCAGTGTTGTCTTGCCTGATCCGGGGCTGGAGACGAGATTCAGTGCAAGAATCCCACGCGCTTCAAAGTGATTCCGGTTAACTGCGGCGTACTGATTGTTTTTACCGAGAATATCCTGTTCAACCTGAACAATACGGCTCTGGCTCATCCCCGGCACATGGCTATGAGCCTCGCCACTGCCATAGTGATGATGGTGAGTATGCTTTTTGGGAGCAGTATCAGCTTCACCACATCCACACACTGTGCACATTACTCCACCTCCAGTTCTTTCACTCTCAAGACATCACCGCCAGAGAGCTGAAGCTGATAACCGCCGCACTGTGGGCAGGCATCAAAACGCTGATCAATCGTGACCTCAGCTTTACATCCCGAACACCATGCCGCAGGTGAAATCTCAATCATTGTAAGTTCAGCACCTTCGGCAATGGTATCCTTGCTAACAACATCAAAGCTGAAATGCATGGCATCAGGCTCAACTGCAGCCAGTGTGCCAACCTCAAGCCACACCCGTTTCACTTTTTGATAGCCCTCTGTAGCAGCGTATTCCTTGATTATCTGCATCACACTTTCACAAAGCGACACCTCATGCATGCCTATTCACCTCAAGAGAGCTGCCCATAATATCTTTCATGCAAAAGACCCCGCTTAGTCGATACTATATATGCTGCATCTCCTTCTCACAATTTAGCTGGTGTTTTCAAAACGATAGCCGCTAGGGTTCGCATTTTTATAAATCCAACCCGCAAAGAGAGCTTTATGACACCTGATGATTTGACTATCAATTTTGAAGAGGGTGGCACCCTGACCACCAAGCAGCTGGACAAAATGATCCTTAGCAAAGGTGCATGGACCACCATCATGTTTCGCTATGTAAACTGGGACTTTAAAACCGATACATATGGAGAGGATAAGTTCACCATTCGTCGCTATCAAAAACGCAATGGCGAATATGTTCCCCGCTCTAAGTTTAATATTACCAACGTCAAGCAAGCAAAACTTATCATCGAATCTTTGAACGGCTGGATTGACGAAAAGTAACCCCCTGAGCCAATTCAAATGCTAAATGGCGTATGGCAAAAGAGACTGGGCAAGGAGTTGGAAAAACCCTATATGTCCAAACTTTTTGCATTCCTGGAGGCACAGCAAGCTGCAGGGATCACCATATACCCGGAAAAAGTGAACTGGTTCACAGCATTTAATAAAACAGCATTCGAAGATGTAAAAGTGGTCATTCTGGGGCAAGACCCCTATCACGGGGCGGGTCAGGCACACGGCCTAAGTTTTTCAGTGCCCCCAGGGCAGAAGATTCCACCATCACTACGCAATATTTACAAAGAGCTGGCAGCCGACCTTGATATGGAAACACCCAATCATGGCTGTCTCACAGCATGGGCAAAAGCAGGCGTGCTGCTACTGAACAGCACAATGACTGTGGAAGAGAAAAAAGCTGGCTCCCATCAGGGCAAGGGCTGGGAGAAGTTCACCGATAGTGTGATCAGTCTGTTAAGCAAGCAGCGTGAACATCTCGTATTTATGCTATGGGGAAACTTTGCACAGTCCAAAAGCAGCCTCATTGATGCAGAGCGGCACTTGATTCTGGAGGCGGCACACCCCTCTCCCTTCTCGGCACACCGTGGCTTCCTCGGTTGCCATCACTTCTCCCGTGCCAATGCTTACCTTGAGGCCAAAGGAGAAGAGGGTGTCAACTGGCACCTGGATACAACCCTCTCACAGCCGCGACTTCTTAAATAGGCAGTAGCTACAGTGCAGTGCAGCCACTATGATCCCCTGCGTAAATTATAACATAGGGGATCTTTTATGATGGGTTGGAACAAGCCGAAGAGAACAGCAACCGCACGCCACTTGCTCGTGGCAGATGGTGACCAGTGCGAAGCACTAAAAGCGGAGATTGAAAATGGCGCTGACTTTGCCGAAGTGGCAAAACAGCACTCCACCTGCCCATCAGGTAAAAGTGGTGGCGACCTCGGCACATTTCGCGAACGGCAAATGGTGAAGGAGTTCAATGATGTGGTGTTCAGTGCAGAGCTGCACAAGGTCCACGGCCCGGTTAAAACACAGTTCGGATATCACCTGATCGAAATCACATCGCGCTCCGATAGCTAACTCAGCCCACACAGTACAAGGAGGCAGCTCCTAACCGCCAGAGAGCTTAGCCCTGTAGCCATCGGCCTCTAGAAGCTTCAGCAGTTTCTCACGGTGCTCCCCCTGAATCTCCAGCGCCCCCCGCTTAACTGCACCCCCTGTTCCTAGGCTTCCCTTTAACTTCTTAAGAAGTATTTTCAGGCCAGCATTGTCCAGTGGCAACCCATCGACAATAGAGACAACCTTGCCACCACGGCCTTTTGACTCACGACGGATACGCACACCCTGCTTAGCCGGATGGGTGACTACAGAGGCGCCCCCTTTCTCTTTTTTTCCACGCGCCTTCTTCTTGCCCGGCACTGTATTGCCAAGCCGGCCTTCCTCAGTCGAATAGACAACTCTACGATCACTACTCATGCAGCAAATCTCACACCTTTTTCATTCATGGTGCAAATATAAAGTGGTTATGGTTGATGCTCTACGGTGCTGACGGCAGCATCTGCGACTATGCCAACTGATCTATTTATGACCCAGCTCTCCCCAACCATGAAAGAGGGCGTTATCGTACAATGGAAAAAGAGAGCGGGTGATAAACTTACTGCGGGTGACCTGTTGGCAGAGGTCGAAACCGACAAAACCACCATGGAGCTTGAGGTGGCAAATGAGGGCATCCTTCACAAAATCCTCGTGCCAGAAGGTGGCACTGTATCCGTGGGTGCTCCGATTGCTGTAATTCGGGAGGAAAACGAAATCGTTATGGAGAGCCATAAGCCAGATGGCCTGAGCGCTGATCATGCGCTGGAGATCGTTGAGGATGAGCTATGCGAAGAAGCAGCGGCGCTGGGGGCTGAGTCAGCACCCGATATGCAGTCAGCCGCTATAGCCTCGCATGAGCTGCATGACACCGAGGAAGCTGAAGCACTTCAGCTTAAACCTGATGGTCTGTTTAATGCCGATGGGGAGTATGATGTTGTTATCATTGGTGCTGGCCCCGGTGGTTATGTGGCAGCGATCCGGGCAGCACAGCTCGGCATGAAAGTAGCCTGTATCGAATCAACCCACCTTGGTGGTATCTGCCTTAACTGGGGCTGCATTCCGACCAAAGCGCTGCTGCGTACAGCTGAAGTGATTAACATCATCAAACATAGTGGTGATACGTTGGGGCTCGGCATATCCGAAGCCAACCCCGATCTTGATAAGGCTGTTGCCCGCTCACGAGCCATATCTGCCAAGCTTAACAAAGGCATTGGCTTTCTATTTAAAAAGAACAAGGTGAAACATATTGAGGGCCATGCCTCTTTTGAGGCAGGCAATCGCCTTGTGGTGAAAGAATCGAGTGGTGAGACGAAGCAAATTACAGCCAAACATGTGGTGGTGGCCACCGGTGCACAGGCACGCCTGTTTCCAGGCATGGAAGTCGACAATGAGGTTGTTATCACCTACAAACAGGCACTTGCACCGCAATCACTGCCGAAGAAACTGATAGTTATCGGCTCCGGCGCAATTGGTATGGAGTTTGCCTACTTCTACAATGCAATGGGTTCCGAAGTCACAGTAATTGAAGCAGCTGAACAGATCATGCCTCTGGAAGATCACGAAATTTCCCGTGTGGTGGCGCGCAACTTCAAGAAACAGAAGATCAAGGTCATTGCCGGAGCCACGGTTTCATCGGCGAAAAATAGCGGTGGCAAGGCTGTTGTTGAATATGAAGCCAAAGGCGAAAAGAGGCTAATCGAAGGGGATGTGTGCCTTGTTGCTGTGGGTGTTACAGGCAATACAGACAACATTGGTGCTGAAAATACCGCCATAAAAGTTGAAAGAAACACGATTGAGGTGGACCAGTGGTATCGTACCGACCACCCCGGCATCTATGCCGTTGGTGATGTGGTTGGTGCACCTCAACTTGCGCACGTGGCAAGCCATGAAGGTATTGTCTGTATCGAGGCGATTGCTAAGAAACACCCACACCCAGTTGACTACAGCAATGTGCCCACCTGCACCTACTGCCAGCCGCAGGTGGGTAGCTGTGGCAAAACCGAAAATCAGTGCAAGGAAGAGAACATCCCTTACAAGGTAGGGCGCATGACCTACGGCACTAATGGAAAGGCGATGGGTTTAGCTGAAACTGATGGTATGGTGAAAACAATCTTTCATGCTGAAACCGGGAAGTTACTGGGAGCGCATATTGTAGGTGCTGAAGCCACCGAAATGATCGTGTCACTCGGCCTTGCCAAAACATTTGAGTCGACAGATTCAGATCTTATCCACCATATGTTCCCGCATCCGACCCTTTCCGAGATGATTCACGAGTCGGCACTGGATGCCGATAGCCGCGCTATTCACACGTAAATACCTCTAAGGCA